>CAZZXZ010000062.1:0-12284 GCA_964658135.1 uncultured Acetobacteraceae bacterium
AGTTATGAAAGCCAAAATCTTCGGTTTCGTAGTCGCCGTCAGTCTCGTCTCGGGCATCTGCTCTGCGACGGGTACGTCGGGAACCGTGGCGACACAAACAGAACAGGAGCGCATCGATTCCCTCATCCGCCAAAACTTGGTATTGACCGAAATGATCGCCAATCTGAGGTCGGAAAGCGATCGAATTAAGACGCGTGAAGAAATTTTCAGCGCTTGCATGCAGGCGGCGAAAGGTTCAAATGCAATGGCCGCCGAATCGATCGGCGGACACTGCGATCAACTGTTAAAGAAGTAGGCTCATGAACACCTGCCCATTTGAAACAGAACCACACGCCGCGGTCCGATCGAATGTTGGCGCTGCGATGGCACACGCCGCGCCATTGGAGTTGTCCTTGCTACGAATGTACCTGTTGAGAATAGCCTATCTGATCATTGCGGCGGGCCTGGGCTTCTACGTCTGGCCCAACGTCATTCATCACACGAGCGGTGTAGCCGCAACAGGCGGAGTTCGCCTCAGTTTGCTCGCCGGATTGGGTGCAATGGCTGCGTTGGGGCTTCGCTATCCCGTCCAGATGTTGCCCCTGCTGCTGTTTGAATTGAGCTGGAAGGCGATTTACCTGGTCGCTTTTGCGCTACCGCTATGGATTTCCAATCAGATGACTCCGGCAATTCAAGAGGACGTGTATTCAATTCTGACGGTAACGGTGCTACTGCCTCTCATTCCTTGGCATTACGTGTTCGCGCATTACGGCGCAAAGCGAGGTGATCGATGGAGCTAAAAATGAGGAAGTCTTGATCCATGCCACACGATACCAAAAACCGGTGTCCGCGCATTGTCCGCGGACTGTCCGCGGACAGACATGCCCTCCCCGCCCGAGAAAAATGCGCGCTGTTCGTGCAGTTTCAGCCGCCAGGTGATGGCATGGATGTTGCTCGTCTAGTGACATGGGTATGGGAAAAGTCTCTCTTCTGGTGATCCTTAGCGTATGCGGTGGCTCGATCGCATGGGCGAACGATCTATTGCAGGTCTACGATCTCGCGGTGGCTAGGGATGCGACGTTGCGGACGGCGGCGTTTCAGCGCGACGCGGTTATCGAGGCCAAGCCGCAGGCTGTGGCGGCGCTTCTGCCGCAGGTTTCGGCCGACGCCGCGGCGTCGCGCTACCGCGAGGTCTACGACACGGAACAGATTTCGGCGGCGCAGGCGGCGGGCTGCGAACTCGACGCGACGATACGCACCGCGCGATGCTACGGGACGTCGCGTGCTGTGAGCGTCAACGTCGCGCAGACGCTCTGGAGTTACCAGGCATTCAATCAACTGAAGGAAGCCGAGGCGCAGGCGGCCGCGGGGCAGGCCATTTTTCGCAGCGCGCAGCAAGATCTGGTGCTGCGGGTGGCGCAGGCATACTTTGCAATTCTGTCGGCCGCGGATCAGCTCGCCACGAATCGCAGCGAGCGGCAGGCATTCGGCGCGATGCTCGAGCAGGCTGAGATTCGGCTGCAAACCGGCGTGGGCGCGCGGACCGACGTGGCGCAGGCGCAGGCGTTCTACGATGCCACCGAGCAAAACGTCATCGATGCCCAGAACTCCCTTGATGATGCCGAGCTCGCCCTGACGCAAATCGTCGGCCAGCGTCCGCCACGCTTCGCGCCGCTGCGGGAAGATATACCGTTGACCGCCCCCGAACCCGCCTCTGCGGAAGAGTGGGTGAACGCCGCGCGCGAGGAAAATTTTACGGTGCGCGCCGCTCAGCTCAACGTTCTGGCGGCCTCGCACGACCTCTCGGTGCAGCGCGGCAAGGGGTTGCCCACGTTGTCGCTGGTGGGATCGAACGCGAAGACCTCGCAGAACGAAGTGCTGGGCGGCAATCAAAGCGCGGCGACCATCGGGGTGTCCTTCAACTGGCCGCTGTTCCAGGGCGGCGCGGTGGCCTCCGCGGTGCGCCAGGCGCGGGCTGTGTACGGCCAGGCCCAGGCTCAGCTCGACTCCGCCCAACGGGACACGGAGCGCCTGACCCGGGCGGCCTTTCGCAACATCGTGACCGGCGTGCAACGTACCACTGCAGCGAGCCGGGCAGTCGCGTCGGGCCGCGACGCCGTCGAGGCGAGCCGTCGGGCGGTCGAGTTCGGCACGGGCAACGAATTCGATCTGCTCAACGCGCAGAACAATTATTTCACTGCAATCCGTGCCTACAACCAAGTGCGGTACGATTATTTCACGAGCGTGCTGACCCTGAAGCAGCAGGCAGGTCGCCTGAGCGAAACCGACCTGCGCGCGATCGACGCGCTTTTGGTGGAGACACCGTCATGATTTTGCGGATCCTGCCCGGCACGGATGCTCAAGACCGTGTGCTCGAGCCTGTCCATCCCCTGCGCCGGCATCGCGGACTGCTCCTCGCGGCGACGCTGGCGGTAGTCGGCGCAATTTGGCTGGCATTTCGTTTGCTTGGCCTTTCCGGAGCAGGAGCTTCGGTATCCAGCGAGCGGGTGACCCTCGCCACCGTGGAGCGCGGCAGCTTCGTGCGCGATGTCGCGGCCGACGGGCAGGTGGTGGCGGCGGGAAGCCCCACGCTGTACGCCGGTGCGGCGGGCGTGGTCACCTTGAAGGTGCATGCCGGCGATGCGGTGACGCGGGGCGAGGTCCTGGCCACCCTCGACAGTCCCGACCTCACCGCCAAACTCGCCCAGGAAGAGGCTACCCTGCAAGGCCTACAGATCGACTGGCAGCGCGCGCGCTTGAACGCTGCGCACTCGCTGTCGCAGCAGCGGGATGCCGTGGAGCAGGCCCGGGTCGACCGGAGAACGGCGGAGCGCGAAGCCGGGCGCAGCCGCAAGGCATTCGAGCTCGGTGCGTATCCTGAACTGCAAGCCCTCAAGGCACAGGACGCGTTGGAGAAAATGCAGTTTGCGCTGACGCAGGCGGAAGCCCTTTATGCCGCGCAGCCCGCACTCAACAGTTTCGACGTGAACAGCCGCAAGTCGCTGCTCGATCGCCAACAATATTTGGTGGGCGACGTACGGCGTCAGGTGGACGCACTGAACCTGCGTTCGCCCGTCGACGGCCAGGTGGGCCAGGTCCAGGTCGCCGACCGCGCCAGCGTCGCCAAGGACGCACCATTGCTGACGGTGATCGATCTGTCCGCTCTCGAAGTGGAAATCAAGATCGCGGAGAGTTTCGCGCGCGATTTGCGCCCAGGTATGCCGGCCGAGCTCGAAAGCGGCGGACGGCATTGGCAGGCGAGCGTCAGCGGCGTCTCGCCCGAAGTGGTCGGGGGTCAAGTGACCACCCGGCTGCGCTTCGGTGATGCCAAGCCGGACGGCCTGCGACAGAACGAGCGGGTGTCCGTACGCATCCTGATCGACCGTCGCGACGACGTCCTCGAAGTCGACCGCGGCGCTTTCGTGGATCAGGACGGCGGGGGTTTCGCGTACGTGATGCGGGGCGACGTGGCCGAGCGCCGGTCCGTGCGGCTCGGCGCGGCAAGCATCGCCAAGGTGGAAATCCTCGCCGGGGTCTCGGCCGGCGACCGCATCGTCATCAACGGCACGGACGCGTTCGAGCACGCGCCGCGTGTCATCCTGACGCGCTGAACCGACATTTCAAAATATTACTCCTTACCGTCCACCGTCGAGGATATATGCTCAAGATGACCCATCTGTCGAAGGCTTACTGCACCGCGGTGGTGGAAACTTTCGCGCTGCGTGATTTCTCGATCCACGTCCGCGAGGGCGAGTTCGTCGCCGTAACGGGACCGTCGGGTTCGGGGAAGACCACCTTTCTGACCATCGCAGGATTGCTGGAGGATTTTGCCAGCGGCGAGTACCGGCTGGATGGCGCCGACGTGCGCGGCCTTGGCGACGACGAGCGCTCGCGGCTGCGCAACCAGAAGATCGGCTTCATTTTTCAGGCGTTCAACCTGATCCCGGACTTGAACGTACTCGACAACGTCGAGGTGCCGCTGCGCTATCGCGGCCTCAAGGCCGACGAACGGAAGCGGCGTATCGGTGAGTCACTGGAGCGGGTGGGGCTGTCCGCGCGGTCGCGGCATTATCCGGCGGAGTTGTCGGGCGGACAGCAGCAGCGGGTGGCCATTGCACGGGCGCTGGCGGGAAGTCCACGGCTGCTGTTGGCGGACGAACCCACGGGCAACCTGGACACGCAGATGGCACGCGGGGTCATGGACTTGCTCGAAGAATTGCATCGTGACGGCGCCACCATCGTCATGGTGACCCATGATCCGGAACTTGCCCTGAGGGCACAACGCGAAGTACACATCGTCGACGGCCAGGCGGTGGACCTCGCGGCCCAGCCGCGCCCTGCCGGCGGCATTCACGCTCGGGCGGGATGACGTGTTTGCCTATTACCTACAGCTCGCGCTACGCAGCCTGAAGCGCAACGTGCTGTTGACGTCGCTGATGATTGCGGCAATCGGTGTAGGCATCGGTGCGTCGATGACGACGCTCACGCTGTTCCGCGCCATGTCGCGCGACCCCATCCCCCACAAATCCGCTCAGTTGTTCGCGCCGCAGATCGACAACCTCGGTCCGAAGCGCATGGCGCAGATAATTTCCCTGGGCGCGGACGCGCTGTTGAACCAGTTGACCTACGTTGACGCCATCAACCTGATGAACGCCCACGCGGCCCAACGCCAGTCGGCGATGTACACCACGGCTCTCGCCTTCATTCCCGACGATGCCAAAGTGCAGCCGTTCCAGCTTAAGGTGCGGGCGGCCTATGCGGACTTCTTCGCGATGTTCGATGTGCCGTTCCGCTTCGGGGCGCCGTGGGGTGCCGCCGACGACACGGCGCATGCGCAGGTGGTGGTGCTCACCCGTGAACTCAACGACAAAATGTTCGGTGGCGCGAACAGCGTCGGCCGCACCGTCAACCTCGACGGCAGGCGCTACCGGGTGGCCGGTGTGATGGAGCGGTGGGATCCGTTGCCGCGATTCTACGATCTCAACGAGACCCAATTCGGCAAACCCGAAGAACTCTACCTACCGTTCACCCGTGCCATCGACGAGCATATGCCGACCTGGGGCAATAAAAATTGCAGCGGTGAGTCTTTGCCGGGGTGGGAGGGTCAGCTGCGCTCCGAATGCGTATGGCTGCAGTTCTGGGCGGAATTGCCGACCGCGGCCGCTGCGGCCCGCTATCGGGCATTCCTCGACAGCTATGCTGCCGACCAACGCCGCCTGGGACGTTTTCAGTGGCCGCCGCATACCCGTCTCAGCAACGTGCGGGAATGGTTGCTGCGTGAACACGTGGTGGGCGACCAGTATCGGGTGCTTCTGCTCACCTCGTTCAGTTTTCTGTTGGTGTGTTTGATGAATGCCATGGGCTTGTTGCTGGCGAAGATCATGGGCCGGATCGGCGACATCAGCGTACGCCGGGCCCTGGGTGCCACCCGCCGTGCCCTCTATGCGCAATACCTGATCGAGGCCGGGGTCATCGGGGTCGGCGGCGCGGCGCTGGGGTTGCTCTTGACGCTGCTCGGGCTGGCCGGGCTGCGGGCGTTGTTGTCGGAGGAAGTGGGCCGTCTGACGCATCTCGACGGCGGCGACGTCGGCATCGCCGTGGCCCTGGCGGTGGCCGGGACCCTGGTCGCGGGAGTGTATCCGGCCTGGCGCGCGGCGCAGTGTCAGCCGGCCTGGCAGCTGAAGGCTCAGTAGGCACCCGCATGGAACTCCTTCCCATCCTAGCGGCCCTGCGCCGCAACAAACTCGGTGCGGTGGTCATCACGCTGCAAATGGCCATCACGTTGGGCGTGCTGTGCAATGGGATTTTCATCATCCAGCAGCGGCTGGGAGAAAGCCGGCGGCCGAGCGGCGTCGACGAGGCCAATGTGTTCGTGATCGGCAACCAGGTGGTCGGCAAGCCGCCCGATGCCGCACCGCGAATACAAGTGGATCTCGCAGCGCTGCGGGCGACCCCCGGCGTGCTCGACGCCTACGCCACGAACTCTTATCCGCTCAGCGACAGCGGTTGGGTGGAGGGCTGCAGCATGCGGCCCGATCAGGAGCACACCACTGCCCTATGCGCCCAATATTTCGGCGACGAATACACGTTGTCCACCTTGGGGTTGAAACTGATCGCGGGTCGCAATTTCGCGGCGTCGGAAGTGCTCGACCGCGGCTTCGATCAAGCCGTAACGCCGGCGGCGGTCATCATCACCCGCAGCGTGGCCCAGGCACTGTTCCCGGGGCAGCCGGCGGTCGGCAAGACGCTGTTCCTGGAATCTCAAAAACACTCGACGACGGTGGTCGGCGTGGTCGAGCGGCTACAGGTGCCTTGGAGCGGAGTGGCTCCCGGCCGCATGCAGTATTTCGAAAACTCCATCATCGAACCGTTTCATTACAACGCACCGTATTATTATTACGTGATGCGCGTACAGCCCCAGCGTATGTCCGCCGCCATACAGGCGGCCCGCAACACGTTGTACCGCGTCGATCGCAACCGGGTGCTCGACAAGGTGCAAACCTTGACGGAGGCGCGGCGCGAGAGTTACCGGGACGACCGAGGCCTGGCGGTGATCCTGGGTGTGGTATGCACGGCGCTGCTCGCGGTGACGGGGTTTGGCATGGTGGGGCTGACCAGCTACTGGGTAACCCAGCGCCGACGCCAGATCGGCATCCGCCGCGCGCTCGGTGCGACGCGACGGCACATCATGCGTTACTTTCAAATCGAGAATCTGTTGATCGCGGCGGCCGCGGCGGTGCTGGGCATCGCCCTGGCGGTGGCCCTGAACTTGTGGATGGTCTCGACCTTCGCGATGGCGCGGTTGCAGTGGGCTTATCTGCTGGCGGGCGCGGTAACGGTGGTCGTGTTGGGGCAGGTGGCCGTGTTCTGGCCGGCGCTGCGGGCGGCGTCGGTGCCCCCCGCCCTGGCGACGCGCAGCACATGACCCGTACCGTCCTCGTCGTCGACGACAATCCAGCCGTGGCGCAGGCGTTGACCCTGCTGTTCGGCTTGCACGACATCCGCACCATCGCAGCGTTCACGCCGGCGCAAGGGCTGGCTGTCTTGACCGAGCGACGCATCGACCTCGTGATCGCGGACATGAACTTCAGCGCGGATACCACCTCGGGGGACGAGGGCGTGGAATTGTTCCACACGTTGCGGGCGCGGCAGCCGGACCTGCCGGTGGTATTGCTGACGGCGTGGACACATCTGGCAGCGGCGGTGCAGCTTGTCAAGGCCGGGGCGGCGGATTATCTCGCCAAGCCATGGGACAACGACAAGCTGCTCGCGACGGTGGAGAACCTGCTGGAGCTGGCGGAAGCGAATTATGCTCGCGATCTCTTGCAGAGCGAACAGCGCCGCCGCCGCGAGCGCTTGACGCAGGACTACGACACCTGCGACATCGTGTTCGCCTCGGACGCCATGGAGCGTGCGGTCGAGATGGCCTGCCGGGTGGCGCGTGCATCGGTGCCGGTGCTCATCACGGGACCCAATGGTGCGGGCAAGGAGCGTATCGCCCAAATCGTGCACGTGAATTCGGCGGTGCATGCCGGCCCTTTCGTGGCTGTCAACTGTGGCGCCATCCCGGCCGACTTGATTGAAGCCGAGCTGTTTGGCGCCGAAGCGGGAGCTTTTACCGGTGCGCACCGCGCCCGCGAAGGACGTTTCGCGCTCGCCGACGGGGGCACGTTGTTCCTGGACGAGATCGGCAATCTGCCGCTGGCGGGGCAGGTCAAACTGCTGCGCGTCCTCGAGACCGGAAAATTTGAAATGCTGGGTTCGAGTCGTACCCGCTCGTCGCGGGTGCGTATATTGAGCGCCACCAATGCGGATCTGCCGGCGGCCATCCGTGCAGGTACGTTCCGCGAGGATTTGTACTATCGTCTCAACGTGATCGAGATCGCGCTGCCGCCCTTGACGGAACGTCGCGCCGACATCCTGCCGCTGGCCCGGCATTTCCTGGGTCCTGAATCCTCCTTGAGCGAAGAGGCGGCGGCCGTGCTGCTGGCCCGCGACTGGCCGGGTAATGTACGTGAGCTACGCAATGCCATCGAGCGCGCCAAGCTCATGGCACGTGACCGGGTCGTGAGCGTGACGGACCTCAATCTGCCGGTGGTGCAGCGTACTGCGGTCGAGCGGGAGGTGGAGCAACTCAGCCGCGAGACCATCGAGGAGAGCCTGCGCGAACATGCGGGTAACGTCAGCCGCGCCGCGCAGAGCTTAGGGCTGTCGCGCCAGGCGCTGTACCGGCGCATGGAGCGCTTCAACTTGCGGTCTGCCGGGGGTGGGTAGCCCGCGCCGTACTGGGCGTGCGGGGCGTGGGCAACGGGTTACCCTGGAGTTCCGTCTGGGGCTGTCGCTGCTCGGCATGGCAGCGCTGTTCGCGGCGCTGGGGATGACGGTGGCTCATCGGCTCGACGGCGTGCACGGGGGCCACTGGGGGCGTGACGGGCTGGCGGCATGGTGCGTGACGGTGGGCGTCGCGGTGCTGCCGGCGTGGTGGCTCGCGAACCGGGTGCTGCGGCCGGTGCGGGAGGTCCTACGCGCGCTCGCCGGTATCGTCACGAGCTACCGTGAGGGAGACTTCAGCCGGTCGCTGCGGGTGGATCGCGACGACGTGCTCGGCGAATTGATGGCGGCGCACAACGACCTCGCGACAGCGTTGCGCACGCAGCGTGCGCATCTGGTGCAGCGCGAACTTCTACTGGATACGGTCATGCAGAATTCACCGGTCGCCCTGGTGCTGGTGGACGCCCACGAGCGGGTAAGCTACGCCAATGTCGCGGCGCGCCGGCTGTTGAACGCAGGCGCCAGCCTGATCGGATCGTCGTTCGAGGGAATGCTTGCGCAGGCACCGCCGGCGCTACGCACCGCGGCGCAGAAACCGGGCGACAGTCTGTTTTGCGTTGATATCGAGGGGCTGGAGGAGACCTTCCATCTGTCGCGCCGCGCGTTCGTACTACAGGGTCGCAACTACCGGCTGTACCTCGTGAAGCGTCTGACCCGCGAGCTGTCGCGCCAGGAAGTTTCGACGTGGAAAAAGCTGATCCGCGTTCTGAGTCATGAGCTGAACAATTCGCTCGGGCCCCTGGCGTCGATGGCGCATTCGGGCGCCGAGCTTGCGCGCCGGCAGGACCATGCGGCGCTGCCCGACGTGTTTGCAGCCATCGGCGAGCGCGCTGCGCACCTACATCGCTTCATCGGCAGCTATGCGGCTTTCGCGAAGCTGCCGGCGCCGCAACCCGAATGCGTCGACTGGTCTTCGCTGGCAGCGGACCTTGCACGGCAGGCGGCGTTTCGCCTGGTCGACGCACTGCCGCGTGAGGGGTGGTTCGACCGAATGCAGATCGAGCAAGTTCTGATCAATCTGGTAAAAAACGCGCATGAAGCCGGCGGAGATGTCACGCATATCGAACTCGCGGTTTCCTTAGCCGGCGCATGCCAGCGCATCGAAGTTCGTGACCGCGGTTCTGGCATGAACCCGACGGTGCTGGTGCAGGCGTTGCTGCCGTTCTATTCCACCAAACGCAGCGGCACCGGACTCGGGCTCGCCCTCGCCCGCGAAATCGCCGAAGCTCACGGCGGCCGTATCCAGCTCGCCAACCGCGACGGCGGCGGGCTGAGCGTGGTGCTGGAGCTGCCTGCGCGAGATCAAGGTACGCACAGTTGATGCAGTACCGACCGCACGCAGGATGGAGATTCATGTGGTAGTGAGAATCGTGATCCCATCCTGCGGCGGGTTATTGGAACCGGACAAGGTTAGCCGCGGTTGGCGCTGCCGACGAACATCTGCGCCAGCTGAGGATTGTCGATGTGACGCAGGGCTCGCGCGATGGATTCTTTCTGGCACTGTTGAGTGGCTGTAAGGCGTATCAGATCCCGAGCCGGGCTCTCAGGGCAGACTTGGCGTGCCGCGAGCACAAGGCGGCGATAGAGCGTGCGTAAGCCGCTCTCCGTGGCCAGAGTCTGTGCGTCGTACTCGACGACAACGCTCGGTGTATCATCGCTGGGCGTGGCGTTCGCGACAACGCTCACTGTGCTGAGCAGGCAGCCGGCGAGCAGGCTGGCGGCGAATGTGATTCTAGTTCCGGCAGTTCGGTGTGTGGCAACGGTATTCATCGTAGATCTCCTGGTAGTGACGTGCGATTGAAATTGAATGTCTGCCATGAGGTAAAGCAAGACGCATGCCAATCGCCAATTCGCGCCAAGTCCAGCGTTTTACGAAGAAAAGTGGACGGAAGATCGGTCGTGCCGCGTCCGCGGACATGTACGCGGACAGGACGGTGCGGACATTGAAGCCGCTATCTGCGGTCGTTCTAGCACCAAGCCCTTCCGGCAGCACCCGAGCGGCGTTCGTGAGCACCGGCGTGACCATCGATTAGGAGCTGTTTCAGCGCGCCATGGAGATCCATTCTTCGATGGCGTTCAAGATGATCCTCGGATCGACCGTTTTGTTGTGTACGGCTCCCAAGAGTTTTGGAGTCCGCTCATTTGAATGCCGTAGGACGCGTATCAGAGCCTTGTTGCCATTGATGTCGACATGCTTGTCTCGGGTCATTGTCACCCCCACTGCCATCGCGCTGATACTGCCGCAGAGTTCGGAAGCGGTTTTCGACGGCAATCGAATCGGGGCTGTCATGGCCACGAGCACCGTGGTCCCCAGAGGCACCGCTTTATCGGCGAATTGATGAAGATCGTCGATCAAGCGGATGACGACACGATCAAAGCGCAGCCCAAGCGTTGCGATACTAATTTTTTTCGTCTTTGCGATCTCGGCAAAGATAGACGTTTCGACAATACCCATGGCCACCCTCGGTCAGCCTGACGGTGGCGCGCCCTTGAACACGGCCAACTGAGCATCGAAGGCACGCTGGTAAGCAGGCCTTGCTTCGGCGCGGCCAACATAGCTTGAAAGATTCGGATATTCATTCAGCAACCCAGAGGGTTTCAGCCTCTGCAGCACGTGCACCATCATCAGGTCACCCGCGCTGAACCCACCTTCGAGCCACTCTGCGAAACCTAAGCGAGCGGAAAGCTGCCGCAGCCGGATGCGAATACGATCCTCGACCAGAGGCGCGCGCTCCGTACTCCAAGGCTTGTCGCGTTCGAGCAGCCTTGCTGTTGAAAGCTCGAGGATCGGCGGCTCGACCGTGTTGACTGCGGCAAACATCCATGTGATGGCGCGTGCGCGGCCACTCGCCTCGTCCGGAAACAAACCCGCATGGCGGTCGGCGATATGGAGAACAATAGAGCCGGTCTCGAACAGGCCGAGATCGCCCTCCTCATAGGTTGGAATCTGCCCGAACGGATGAAGCGCGAGGTGCGCAGGTTCCTTGAGCTCAGCGAAGGTACGAAGACGAACTTCGTATGGTTGGCCCACTTCTTCAAGCGCCCAGCGAATGCGTACGTCACGCGCCAGGCCTTGCCCGCGATCAGGCGAGGCAGCGAAAGCGGTGATGATGGGGATCATACGAAATGTCCTGCCATACTAGGTGCCGGCGCCCCGGACGCTGTGCCGAGGCCTCTAGATACCTTCAACGGCTGCGCGTCCGGCTCAATGGCAATGGGTGGCGCCTTGGTCACTCCCACTCGATCGTCGCCGGCGGCTTTCCCGAGATGTCGTATACCACGCGGGAAATGCCCGACACCTCGTTGATGATTCGATGCACGACGTGGTCGAGGAAGTCGTACGGCAACCGCGCCCATCGCGCCGTCATGAAATCGATGGTCTCCACCGCCCTGAGCGCGATCACGTAGTCGTAGCGGCGTCCGTCACCCATGACGCCGACCGAGCGTACCGGCAGGAACACGGCGAAGGCCTGACTCACCTTGCCGTACAGTTCGTGTAGCCGCAGCTCTTCGATGAAAATCGCATCGGCTCGCCGCAGCACGTCGGCATGCGCCTTGTGAATTTCGCCCAGGATGCGCACCCCGAGTCCGGGGCCCGGAAACGGATGCCGGTGCACCATGTCGGCAGGTAGGTCGAGCGCGAGACCGAGCTTGCGCACTTCATCTTTGAACAGCTCGCGCAGCGGCTCCAAAAGCTTGAGCTTCATGTGCTCGGGCAGCCCACCCACATTGTGGTGCGACTTGATGACATGAGCTTTACCGGTTTTCGCACCCGCCGACTCGATGACGTCGGGGTAAATCGTGCCTTGCGCCAGCCACTTGACGTCGGGCAGCTTCGCCGCTTCTTCATCGAACACCTCGATGAACACACGGCCGATGATTTTCCGTTTCTTCTCGGGATCCGCCTCGCCGGCGAGCGCGGTCAGAAATCGATTCTCCGCATCGACGCGGATCACCCGCACGCCCATGTGCTC
>CAZZXZ010000062.1:12384-19040 GCA_964658135.1 uncultured Acetobacteraceae bacterium
ATCTCGGCGCCTTGTAGGCTGTGCGTGACTTCCGGATGAAATTGCAGACCGTACAGACGACGCGACTCGTCGGCCATGGCCGCGAGCGGTGCGTTGTCGCTGGCGGCGATGATGCTGAAGCCCGGCGGTACCGCCACCACCCGGTCGCCGTGGCTCATCCAGACGTCGAGCACCCGCCGCCCCGCCGCGTCACGCTGATCTTCCAGCCCGTCGAGCAACCGAGATGCACCCGTGGGTCTGATTCGCGCTGCCCCGAACTCCCGATGCGACGACATTTCGACCCGGCCGCCCAATTGCGCCGCCATGGTCTGCATGCCGTAGCATATTCCGAGCACCGGGACTCCCATGTCGAACACCACGGGTGCCGCCTTGGGTCCAGCGATCTCGTACACCGACTCCGGACCACCGGACAAGATGATCGCCCTCGGCGCGAAACGCTCGATGTCGGCGGCCGTCGCATCACAAGAATAGATCTCAGAATAGACGCCCAATTCGCGCACGCGCCGGGCAATCAACTGCGTGTACTGGGCTCCGAAATCGAGGATGAGAATCCGCTCGGCATGGATGTCGGCCATCAACTAATCCGGTAGTTGGGCGCTTCTTTGGTGATGGTCACATCGTGCACGTGACTCTCGCGGACACCGGCGCTGGTGATGCGCACGAACTGCGGCCGGGTGCGCATTTCCTCGATGTTGCCGCTGCCGGTGTAACCCATGGCCGCCCGCAAACCGCCGGACAGCTGATGCAATATCGCGACCAAGGTACCTTTGTACGGAACGCGGCCCTCGATGCCTTCCGGCACCAGCTTTTCGAGTTCCGACGTCGTGTCCTGGAAATATCGATCGCTCGAGCCGTGGGCTTGCGCCATCGCGCCCAGCGAACCCATGCCGCGGTAGGCCTTGTAAGAGCCGCCTTGATACAACTCGACTTCGCCCGGCGACTCCTCGGTGCCGGCGAACATGCCGCCTATCATCACGCAATGAGCGCCCGCCGCCAGCGCCTTGGCGATGTCGCCGGAGTAGCGGATGCCGCCATCGCCGATGACCGGGACGCCGGTGCCCTCGAGCGCCTTGGCCACGCGGGCGATGGCGCTGATTTGCGGCACCCCCACGCCTGCGACGACCCGCGTCGTACAGATGGAGCCCGGACCGATTCCCACCTTGACGCCGTCCGCGCCATATTTGACGAGATCGAGAGCGCCTTCGGCCGTCACGATGTTGCCGCCGATCACCTGCAGATCGGGATAACGTTTCTTGATCTTGGCCACCGTCTCGAGCACACCGCGCGAATGGCCGTGCGAGGTATCGACCACGACGACGTCGACCCCGGCCTCACGCAGCGCCGCCACTCGCTCCAACGTGTCGGGCGCGGTGCCCACCGCCGCACCGACGCGCAGGCTACCCACTTCGTCCTTGCAGGCATTCGGAAATTCCGTCGCCTTCTGGAAATCCTTGACGGTGATCATGCCTTTCAATTCGTCGTCTTCGGCCACCACCAGCACCTTCTCGATGCGATGTTTGTGCAGCAGCGCCAGCACTTCGTTCTTGGGCGCATTTTCGCGCACCGTGATGAGACGATCCTTGGGCGTCATGACCGAGGACACCGGTGCGTCCAATTTCGTTTCGAAGCGCAGATCACGATGCGTCACGATGCCGACCACCTGCGTGCCGAGCACCACCGGCACGCCGGAAATATTCTTCGCACGCGTCAGTTCGATGACCTCGCGGATGGTCATCGCCGGGTGCACGCTGATCGGATCGCTGATGACGCCGCTTTCGAATTTCTTGACGCGATCGACCTGTCTCGCCTGGTGGTCGATCGACATGTTCTTGTGCACGATGCCGATGCCGCCTTCCTGCGCGATGGTGATGGCCAGACGGGCTTCGGTCACCGTGTCCATGGCGGCCGACACGATGGGTAGATTGACGCGGATTTCGCGAGTCAATTGACTGGCGAGCGAGACCTCGCGCGGCAAAACTTCCGAGTAGGCCGGGACGAGTAGAACGTCATCGAAAGTGAGTGCCTCTTCTAGAATACGCATAGGTTCGCGTTCACAGGTTCGTCTAAGAGGCGGCGCATTGTACCTTGCGAGTTCTTCGCGGTAAACCGCAGTATGATTTGCCATGGATATGCTTCGCCCCGACCGCGACGTGTACACGGTCTCGCGCCTGAATCGCGAGGTCCGCGTGCTCTTGGAACGCGGCTTCGGAACGCTTTGGTTGGAAGGTGAAATCTCGAATTTGGCGCGTCCGAGTTCCGGTCACTGGTATTTTTCGCTCAAGGATCACGGCGCACAGGTCCGCTGTGCCATGTTTCGCCAGCGCAACGTGCTCTGCAAGGTGAGCGTCCGTGACGGGCAAAAGGTGCTGGTCCGCGCACGCATCGGCCTGTACGAACCGCGCGGCGAGTACCAACTTCTCATCGAAACCCTCGAAGATGCCGGGCTGGGGGCGCTGAAACGACAATTCGAGGAATTGAGCGCCAAGTTGGCCGCGGAAGGTTTGTTCGCGGCCGAGCGAAAACGCCCGCTGCCCACCCTGCCCCGCCGTATCGGCATCATCACGTCGCCGACGGGGGCGGCCGTGCGGGACGTCTTGCACGTGCTCGCGCGGCGCTTTCCCGCCATTCCGGTGCTGATCTATCCGGTGCCGGTCCAGGGTGCGCAAGCAGCCACGGACATCATCGCCGCGCTGAGGTTGGCCGGGCGGCGCGCCGAATGCGACGTGTTGATCGTGACCCGCGGTGGCGGTTCGCTGGAGGATCTGTGGGCCTTCAACGACGAAGGGTTGGCGCGCGCCCTGGCCGCTTGTCCCATTGCGGTCATCACCGGCATCGGCCACGAGATCGATTTCACCATCGCCGACTTTGTGGCCGACGTGCGTGCGCCGACACCCTCCGCCGCCGCCGAATTGGTCGTTCCCGACGCCACGGATTGGGTCGACCGGGCGACCGCCTGGGAGCGCCGGTTACGACGCGCCATGCAACGCCGGCTGGACGCTCGCCGGGAGCGACTGCGGTGGTTGACGGGCCGGGCGGCCTTGGTGAGCCCGCGCGCGCGCTTGACGCAACAAACTCAGCGGCTCGACGAGCTGGAGCAAGGCCTAGTGCGCGCCATTCGGCGGCAGCTGCGCGACGCCGATGAACGTCTACGGTGGCTGGTCGGTCGTGCAACGCATAAAAGTCCCATGCGCCAACTCGGCGATGCAGCGGCGCGTCACGCGGCGTTGTCCGCACGCCTGCGGGCTGCCGCCGACGCACGAGTACGCCTGGCTCGCGAGCGCTTGGCGCCTTTGGTACGCACGCTGAATGCCGTCAGCCCGCTGGCGACCCTCGAGCGCGGTTATGCCATCGTCAGCACCGACACCGGCGCGGTTTTGCGCGACAGCTCGACCGTGCAACCCGGTGCCGCCATCGAGGTACGGCTCGGTCAGGGGCGGCTACGCGCCCGCGTCGAAGACGCCTCGTGAAGCGCGCAACGCCGGCGGGGGTCACGGCGGTGTTGCTGGCGTGCGGCGCCTGGCCGGCGCGGGGAGGGAGCGTGGAGCTGCCGCGGCAAAGCGCCGTTCCGGGCGGTGTCAAAATCGTTCGCTTGCAGGTCGACTCGACGCTACCCATGCCCACCGTCGAGACCGCTCAAGGCCGCGCGCTGGTGGTGCAGGAAGGCGGCGGCTGGGTGGCGGTGGTCGGTATCCCGCTCTCCACGGCGCCCGGCCCGCAACACATCGTCGAACGCGACGTGCTTGGCAGCCACTCGATCGACTACGCCGTCGCCGCCAAGCACTACACCGTTCAGTCGCTCAAAGTTCAGCCCGGGCAGGTCGACTTATCCGCAGCGGATCTTGCCCGCTTCACCGCCGAACGCAGCCGCATCGAGGCGGTACTGGCGCGCTATTCGGAGCCGCCCCCGGCGGCACTGCGCGGCTCGCAACCGGTACCGGGGCGGCGCAGCAGTTCGTTCGGCATGCGCCGGGTCTTCAACGGCGCAGCGCGTAACCCGCACAGCGGCATGGACATCGCGGCACCCACCGGCACGCCGGTATTGGCGCCGCTTGCCGGCACGGTGGCCGCGACCGGCGACTTCTTTTTCAACGGCAACACCGTGTTCGTCGACCATGGCCGCGGCCTCATCAGCATGTATTGTCATCTGAGCGCCATCGACGTGCAGCCCGGACAACGAGTGTCCGTCGGCACGCCACTCGGCGCCGTCGGCAAGACCGGACGCGCCACGGGCCCCCACTTACACTGGGGGATCGCCCTCAATGGCGCGTGGGTCGATCCGGAATTGTTCGTCCGCTAGCCGGCATTGCTCAGCATCCGGTCGACGAGCGGGGCTTCCAAGGGGATGTTCGAGGCGGCGGGCTGCATGTCGATTTCACCTTGAAAAAATGCTCCGTCGGTAATGCCGATGCGCGGCGCGAAGATATTGCCCTTGACCTTGGCGGTCGCGCGAATGCTTACCGATTCGGTCGCATACATATCGCCATCCACCTTGCCGTCGATGACGATGATCCGCGCGCGAATGTCACCCTTCATCGAACCGTCGGCGCCGATGGTGAGGCTTTGCGTGTGAGTGATGGAGCCCTCGACGCTACCCTGGACGATGAGGTCTTCCTGAGCCGACAACTCGCCGCGGAAACGCAGGGTGGGCCCCAGCACGGACGCACGCGCCACACCCGCAGCCGGTCGTGTTTCCGGCACACGGACTTCCGCTCGCGGCTCCGGCTTCGGTTCGGCGCCGGTGACTGCCGGCCCACGCGGCTCGCGCGGCTCGGGACGCGTCGGCGTATTACTGTTCATCATCGGGTCTTCTCCCTCTTCTCGTTTGAACCAAGCCATGGTCAAGCGGCATTACCAGATTTGACGAGGCGCGTTTGAGCGGCTTTCTTACCGTCCATGTCGATGTTTCCGCTGAAACTCGCGCCCTCGAGGATGCTCACCACGGGTGAGAAGATATTGCCGCGAACCGTCGCCGTTTCCTTTACGAAAATCGATTTCTCGGCCTGTAGATCGCCATCCACGGTGCCCTCCACCACGATGAGCTGGGCACGGACGTTCGCTTTCACGCTCCCCTGCGCGCCGATGGTCAGGCGTTGGGTATGGGTGATCGAACCTTCCACGTGTCCTTGGATCAGCAAATCTTCGTCGGCGGATAAATCGCCCTTGAAGTGCAGTGTCGGACCAAGAATGGATGCGCGATCGGTCGCGCTGGTGTGTGAATTGCTCATCGAGGTTCTCCCTAGTCCACGACCGCGGACGAATGAGAGGAGACTACCTTGCATAATCTCTCCGCGAGTGCGAAGTGGATCACGAAATCCCGCATGGGCTGCATCTAATGACGGGCACCCGCGATCCGGGTGCCCGCCGCGGGCGTCTACTCGATGCTTTCACCATGCAGCGAGATATCCAGGCCTTCGCGTTCCTGATCTTCCGTGACCCGCAGGCCCATGGTTTTGTCGATGATCTGCAACAGCACGTAACTCACGACGAAGCCGTACACCACGGTAACCGCGACGCCCTTGGCTTGAATCAGCACCGAGCCGTCCAAACCGCTGATCTCCTTGCTGGCGAACACGCCGGTCAGCAGCGCACCGACGATGCCGCCGATGCCGTGCACACCGAAGGCATCGAGGGAATCGTCGTAATTGAACAGGTGCTTGAGCGACGTCGAGGCGAAGAAACACACGACGCCGGCCACCAACCCGATGATGACCGCGGATGAGGGCCCGACGAAGCCGGAGGCCGGGGTAATCGCCACCAGTCCGGCCACCGCGCCCGACGCAATTCCCAAGACGCTGGGTTTCCCCTTGGTCACCCACTCGGCAAACATCCACGCGAGCGCCGCGGCCCCGGTCGCCATCTGCGTCGCCAACATCGCCATGCCCGCACGGCCATCGGCGGCAACCGCGGATCCCGCATTGAAGCCGAACCAACCCACCCACAACAGCGCAGCGCCGATCAGCGTCAACGTCAGGTTGTGCGGCGGCATCGCTTCCTTGCCGTAGCCCAAGCGCTTACCGAGCACCAAGCAGCTGGCCAGCCCGGCAACCCCGGCGTTGATGTGCACGACGGTGCCGCCCGCATAGTCGAGCACGCCGCCGGCCGCCAGCCAGCCGGTGGGTTCCCACACCATGTGCGCGATCGGCGAATACACCAACAAGGACCACACCGTCAGAAAAACCAGCATGGCGGAAAACTTCATACGATCGGCGAACGCACCGGCGATCAATGCCGGCGTGATGATCGCGAACGTCATCTGAAACATGGCGTACACGGTTTCCGGAATGGTCAGCGCGAGATGCGAGACGGACAGCTTGTTGACCGTGTCGCCGTGGATGAACGCCATTCCGGCGAATAACATTCGGCTGGTGCCGCCTACGAAGCCGTTGCCGGGCGTAAATGCCCATGAATAGCCGATCACCCACCACAGCAGCGTGACCAGGCAACAGCACGCGAAACTTTGCATCAACGTCGCCAGCACGTTCTTCTTGCGCACCATGCCGCCGTAAAACAATGCGAGGCCCGGAATGCACATCATGAGCACCAGCGCCGTCGACGTCAGCATCCAGGCGGTGTCGCCCGAACTGATCTTGTCCGCATCGATGAGAATGGGCGCGGTCGGTGCGGGTGCCGCGGTGGCGGCGGTAGCGGCGGTAGCG
>CAZZXZ010000063.1:0-19001 GCA_964658135.1 uncultured Acetobacteraceae bacterium
AGATGTACCGTCAATCGCGTATTGGTCACGCCCGAATGCGGCGGTATCTTAGTGCGCGCGTCCAGTATGGAAAAAAACGCCGTTGGCGCCCGGCCGGCTATCTCGACCTGCGGCACCCGGGCCAGGGCTGCGGCCGTGTGCGGACAACGCGCCAAATGGGATGCATCGGGTCGTCCTTGGTTCCACAAGAAATAGGCACCCCAGCTCGGGGAATGATTGAGGTCATGCCACGGTCCGAGCGGCAAACCCGCCTCGAATGCAATGTATGGCTCGATGCCGGTGCGGTCGGCATTCATCACTTGGACGAACTCCTGTCGTATTGCCGCGGTTGCCGCCTCCAGCGCGCCGAGCCAGGGAAAACATTCGCGCTCGAAGAATTCGTAATTCCGCAAGTACGGGAACAGCATGAACGTGGGCTCAGGCGTGTAGATGCGCCGTCGGCCGAGCATGCGGTCCAGGCAACGATCGAAACGCCGTTGCGCGCCGCCGGTCTGTTCGCCAGCCCGCAGATCATCCAACCGCTGTTCGATGACCTGGGACAACTCTGCCGCGTTGTCCGCCACCCGCTGCTCGGCATGGCGGACGTGCGCCTCGACCGGCGCCGGGAGGTTGCGCACGGCGCCGAGCGTGTGCAATGCGTGCCCGTAGACGGCGGCCGCGGAGCGCGGCTTGTTCATAAGATCGAGGAGTGCCGCCTTTTGCAGCAACACGATGAGGTGCCGGGGATCGAGCGCCAGCGCACGCTCGAGCGCCGCCGATTCTTCTTCGCGCCGAGCGAGTCGGCGCAGTGCCGCCGCCAAACTCAGCCAGTAGGCGACCTCGCGCGGCGCCATCTCCACCAACTTTTTCAATAGCGAGCACGCTTGCAGGGCATCGCCGCCCGCCAGCAGTCGACGCGCACGCGCATGAATCACCAACGGATGGTCGGGGCTGAGCGCCTCCGCCTCGCCCAGCAACCGCTGCGCCTCGGCATCACGGCGTTCGCCGACCAAACGCTCGACCGTAGCCATCAGCGCCGCTATTTTTTTCTCCACGGCGGTTGAGGCTGCTTCCGGCGATCGAACGTCCATGCCTTCAGTATAGCCGCGAACCGCCGGCAGTTCCGACTGCGGCCCGCTACAATTGCGCAGCGTCCCTTGCAAGGAGCTCCAGGAAGTCGATGCTGCCAGAACTCATCAACATGTTCGCGGTCCCGTTCGCTTTCAGTCGCTATCCGGCGCCCGAGCCGCTCAACGTCGCGCTCAAACATTCGCTGCTGGCAATGGAACGGGATAAGGCCACGAATCCGCGGCCGCTGACCCAGCGCAACGCGGCCGTGTTCGAGAGTCACTTCGATCTTTTTCGCAGCGAAGATCCGGCCATTCAAGAATTGAAGACCTTTTGTTGGCACCAGCTCCTCGCGCTGATAGGTCGGTTGAATGGCTACGACGTAGCAACCGTCAACCGACTACAGATGTACAACGATTGCTGGTTCCACGTGACGCGGCGCGGCGGCTATTTCGGGCTGCACAATCACCCGAACGCCTCGTGGAGCGGTGTGTATTGTGTAGATCCCGGCAAGCACGATGCCGACAGAAAACACAGCGGGCTGTTGAGTTTCGTCAATCCGATGCTGATGAGCGGCATGCACCTCGATGCCGGGACCGCCAAGGTGACGTTGCCGTATGGTCATCAAAGCGCCGACGTATCGCTCGAGGCCGGCCAGTTGGTGCTATTTCCGTCGTGGGTACTGCACGATGTGAAGCCGTACGAGGGCAGCGGCGAACGCATCACCATCGCCTTCAACTGTTGGTTTACCTTACCCGACGATGCCTGAGGCCGCCCCTGGGGCTAAGCGTCGTAGTAGAACCGTTTGATCCAGGGCTCGAGCCCGCCCAGGATGGGAGCCAGTTGCGTTCGATAACGGCGCCACTGACCGAGTCCTTCCGTATTGAGCCCGCGCACGAGTTGCGCGGTGCTGGGCGTGAGTATGCCGCGCGCCCGTGTCCGCAACGCGAAATCGCCCATGGCCGGCGCCCACTCCAGGCCGAGAAACGCACAGATACGCTTCATTTCGCGTGCGAATTCGGTAATGACGTCCTCATGGCGCACCAGACAGGTATCCAGGGCCAGCCGACCGATGACGTCAACCCCGAACTGCATCACCGCAGCGTAATAGTGTGCGGTGCCTTCGAGCGTCAAGAGCTCGTAAAACGGTGCACTCATGGCGAAACGATGGCGAAAACAACTCAGCACCACGTCACGAGGATCGCGACAGGCGAAGAGAATCTTCGCCGCCGGAAACAGCCGTGCAATCAGCGGCAGCTTGAGGGTATTGAGAGGATGTTTGTCGAGGAATATCTTGCCCTGCACATTGAGGCCCGTCGCTGCCACCCGCTGCCAATAAGCCGCCCGCAGCGTCTGCAGCTCGCCAGGCGTGGCGCGCGCTAGCCGATCGAGGTCCTGCGGAGTTCGCATGAATTCGCGCACGGCATCGATCAGCGATTCTTTTTCTTCCAGACTCACGACGTTCGGGTGGCCCTCGAGGATCACCTCGATCAACGTGGTGCCCGAGCGCGGAAAACCCAGCAAAAAAACATGACTGCCGACCCCAGAACGATCGGCACCCGTGCCACCCGGCGAGGCCCAGTGCGCGGGCCCGCTTTGCTCGACGAAACGAGCCATGGAACGGACATAGTCGAGCGCGCCGGGCGCGCCGCCGAAACGCGGGGCGTAGGTGCGCCGTAGTTCCTCGTTGCAGGCGGTGTAAGCCTGGAACGCATCCGCCGGGCGATTGTCGGCATCCAGAATGTCACCGAGCAGACCGTTGGCCAGCGCCCGTTCGTCTGGGGCCAGCCGAACATCGGTCAATAGCGTGAGAATGCGCGCCTCGGCACGCTGCAACGCTCGCTCACCGAGCTCGGCGGCTGCCAGACTGATGACGGCGCCGGGATATCCCGGCAACACGGCCAGCGCCCTCTCGGCAAACTCTCGAGCCTGCGGATAGATTCCGCGACTGACCGCAATGTGGGCGCGACCCGCCAGCGCGATTCCCTGCCGGGGGTCGATGGCCAAGGCGCTGGTGAAACTCTCGTCTGCCGCTGCGATATGGCCGAGCGCAAGCAGGGCATTCCCGCGACCCGTATGCGCATGGGAGACCGAGGCATCGATCTCGAGCAACGCCTCGAATTGCGCAAGAGCGTCTTCCGGGCGCTCGAGCCGCAGCAGACACAGACCCAGCGCATTGCGGGAGCCTAGGTCGGCGGGAGCGATGGCGACCGCCCGCTCGAGAAGCGCCACGGCGTCTTCGACACGACCCGTCTGCTCGAGACTGAGAGCCGCCAGATTGAACAGCAGCGGATGCTCGAGTCCGTTGGCCAGCGCAGCTTCCGCCAGAGTCGATGCCTCCGCATGTCGACCTGCGACGGCAGCCGCATGCACCGCGCGCAAGGTGCGCAGATCCGCGTCAGGATTGCTGGTCATACATTCCGGTGCCGTAATATTCGCCCACGCCGGCGGTGAGCGTGCGGACCAGGTCGCGTTCGGCCAGGCTCAGCAGCGGATTCCAGATGTCCAAGATCAGCACGGCACGCGGCGCGTCACCGTCATTCCATGCCTCGTGCTCGAACGTGTCGTCGAAGACGAGGGCCGCGCCGGGCTGCCATCGACGCCGCTCAGCGCCGACGCGGAACACACAGCCCGGGGGAACGATGAGCGGCAGATGGACGATGAGCCGGGTATTCGCGACACCCGTGTGGGGCGGAATATGCGTCTTCGCATCGAGAACGGAAAACACGGCGGTCGGTCCGCAACCCGGTACGTCGCAGCGCGGCCAGGCCTGCAGCGCCGCGACGGTTCTTGGACAGCGAGCGATGTGGTCCTGGAAGGCCACGCCCTCGCGCCAAAGAAAATATACGCCCCAGCGCGGCGAGCGATTGAGTTCACGCCATTGATTGAGCGGAACACCCGCCGAGAGATCCACATAGGGCCGCATGGGCACGGTCTTATCTTCCAGCAAATTCAAGAATTCGCCGCGTATATCGTCCGTCGCCGACTCGATGGACGTCAGCCAGGGGAACTCGTCACGCGCATGAAACTCGATCGCCGGCAGCTGCGGGAAATAGAGAAACGTCGGTTGCGGCCGGTAGACGGGGTGCTTGCGCAGTAGCGTGGCCAGACTGCGATCGAAGCGGCTCAAGGCTTCGCCCGCGTGGCGCTCCCGCAAAGGCTGCAGGCGGTGTTCGAGAAACGTTTCCAACGCACGATCGTTGGCGGCGGTTGCCCCCTGGGCGTGTTTGAGTAGGGGCAGCAGGGCCGGCGGTGGGTCGAAGCCGGGGGGCAAGGTCTGCAATGCCAGCCGATAGGTTGCCGCAGCGGCGCGAGACTTGCCTTGCAGCTCTTCCAGCGAGGCTCTTTGCAGCATCGCCCGCAAATTGCTCGGATCAATCGCCAACGCCGCTTCGATCGCGGCCAACTCAGCGTCGGGGCGCCCCAGACCGCGCAACGCAGCCGCCAGATTAAGCCACGTCGACGCATCGGACGGATCGCGCTGAATGGCGCGCTCGAGGAGCTCGCGAGCTGCATCGGCATTGCCGGCCAACAATTGTCGCCGCGCCATCTCGTTGAGCACCAACGGATGCTGCGGCGCCTCGCTCTCGGCCTGGCGCATCAACCGCTCCGCTTCCTGCGCGAAGCCCTGCGCGCCCGCACGCGCCGCCGACTCGAGCAGTCGACGAATACGCTGAGTGTCGTCATCACCTGGGCGGGGCGGCTCATTCTTCATACGCTGCGTCCTATCGAGACCACATGCGATGAAGATTCTCAATCACGTAGGCGAGCTGAGTTCGGTTGCGCCAGTCCATTTTGGAGCCTTCGAGGGCCCGGACCTCGCCGAGCGCGTACAACATGTCGCGTTGCAATTGGTCCGGGATCTGACTCTCGATGAAGGTGATCATCACCAGCCGCTCGCCGGCCCTGACCGGGACCACCTGATGCACCGTAGTGGAGGGATAAAAGACGGCAGCTCCCGCATCACCTTTTATCCTCACGATTTCCGAGCCTAAATGCGCGAGCAACTCGCCGCCCTCGTACGCGTCGGGATTCGTGATGAACATGGTGCAGGAAACGTCCGAGCGCAGCGGCTCGCCGCCTACAGGAAGGAATGCCGCGTCGACGTGGGCGCCATACTTCATGTCAACGTCGTAGCGACACAGGGACGGCAATGCGACCCGATGAGGAAAGACGAAGTTGCGTGCTTCGTCGCTGCGCGTGAGCGCCGCCAGGCCGATTTGGGCGACTTTCTGACTGAGCGGGTCGCCGGGATCGGAAATGACGCTGTCCTTGGCAACGTTGTGCGGGTTCGACCGCCTGCCATCGATGAATTTGATCTGCCGCGCAAGCTCCGACAAGGTTTGCACTTCAGACGTCGTCAGGAACTTTTCAATCTGAAGAAACACTGGCGTGGCCCGTACTCAGTGGCTTTGATGTCGGCTGAATTATAGGCCGTGAGCCGGTGCGCGTCGAAAGCTAATCCACCCAGCTCCGGGCAGCCCCGTCGAACCGGTCGATGGCGGTGAGCATGGTCGTCACGAGCTCACGCTCGCGCGCGGACAACTCGGGCCGCCAAACGTCGAAAATCAGGACGACGCGCGGTTCGTCGCTGCCGTTCCACGCTTCATGTTCGATGCTGTCGTCGAAAATGACCGTCTCGCCTTCGCGCCATGTCCGGGATTCATTGCCGACTCGCAAGCCGCACCGCGGGGGCACGATCAGCGGCAAGTGGCAAATGAACCGCGCGTTCATGAACCCATGGTGCGGCGGTATGCGCGTGCCCGGCCGTAGCACCGAAAACAGCACCGACGGCGTTCGATGGCCGATTCGACACAAAGGCACGTCGCGAAGCGCCGCGACCGTGCGGGGACATCGAGCCGCATTGGCAGCCACCGTCGCGCCGTCCTTCATGAGAAAAAATGCGCCCCAGTCGAGCTTGTCCCGCAAACCGAACGTATCCTGGGATGGACGCAAGGCATTGGTTTGAATATAGGGTTCGATTCCGGCCCCCGCATCGAGCACCGCGCGGGCTTCCGCACGGATGCCCTCCCAATGCCGCTCCAACGCGGCGACCCATGAAAACCGCTGCCGATCGAAAAATTGGATCTCGGGCAATTCAGGAAAGAAAAAGTATTTCGGGCGCTGGTGAAAAATTGCCTTCTTGCCCAGCAACAAATCCATGGCATGCGCGAAGCGCTCCGTACCAGGCGCACCGACGCCCGCCGCGCTCATGGCCGCGAGAAGATGCGCCTCGTAGTCGTCCTTGAAGCTCTGCGCCATGGCGGTGATGCGCCGCAGCTCGAGCGTCCATTCGGGCGTCAACGTGGTCAGCACCGACGCACGCTGCAAACCTGCGTTAAAAAAAACATTGGCCGAACGTCGATCGCCGAGCTTGACGCATAGATCCCCTTTGGCAATCAGTGCCGGCAGGTGATTGGCATCGAGGCGCAGGGTGTGGTCGAGCGCTACGCCTTCTTCAACCAGGTCGCCGAGCGCCAGGCAAGCTCGCGACAAGCCGAACCACACGGCCACATCGGCCGCACCGGCCGCCACCAACTGCTGGTAGGTATCACGCGCGGCGCGCGCATCGCCTCGGTTCAACGCCGCACGAGCGGCCTCGGTCATCCTGCCGAGCTCGGCACGGTTCGAATCCATGCGGCGAATCTTAGTCCAGGGATCGCCGAAGCGACAGGCAGCCGGTGGCGCCAGACAATTTACGTCGCTCTGGCGCCGATTCGCGAGTCGCCATCCATGGCGACTCGCGTGAGGGTTGTGGACTGGTCGGCTACAGCTTGTAAGTCGCACCTACCAGGAAAAACCGCCCCACGGCGCCGTCCTGGTTCAATGAGCCGTCATAGGGCAACTGACCACCACCGCCGTAGGTCTGTGCGTCTATCGGCGCCTGCGCGTTGAAGACGTTGGTGATCGCGGCATGCACGCTCAGCTGGTCGGACACCGCATAACGTGCGTACAGATTCGTATCCACGAAGGTGTGCACCGTGCAGAGGTAGCCGGGAGTGGTGGCGGCGGGCGTGAACCGCGCTCCATACGCCGTGGTGCCGCCATACAGCAGTCCATCCTCGCAGGTCTCGACGCCCGAGGTTGGGTCGGTGAGACTAAAGTGGCTGGTGTAATTGACAGTAGCCGACACGTTGATCGGTCCCTTGTCCCAGGTCAACGTGAGGACGGCGCGATCTTTCGGGTTGCCCGTGTCGCCCGAAATACCCGATGGGCCATGGGTGCCCGCCAAGGAGTACGTGGTCCCGCCCACGACCTCGTTGTACTCGATCACATGAGTGTAGTTGAGCTCCGCGGAAAGTTTCCCGGCATCTCCCAGATCGAAATGGCTCTGCACATCGACGTCGATACCCTCTGTCTTGGTCTCTCCGGCGTTGATATACGGAAAAGTGCCGAAACCCGCCAATCCGACCGGCGTCACCACACTGGTGGTGCAGACGTCGTTGGCCGTGCAGTACGGCAGCGTCGCGGGCGCCGCCCGGACCAGGCTGGTGTAGGAACCGATGCCGCCGGCTTCCAGCGACGAGATGATGTCGTTGGTCAACTTGATCGTGTAGTAATCAGCCGATACGTTGAATTGCTTCACCGGTTCGAAGATGAAGCCGAAGGTCGCATTGGTGGATTTGACGGGTTTGAGATGTTCGCCGGGTTGCTGAAAACCCGTCAGAGAGAAGTTACATTGACTGGGAAAATTACCCTTCGCATTGGGATTGCTCGGGGTCGGACAAAGAATCGGATCGGCGAACGTACCGGCGCCGAAGAAACTCCCCGACTGACCGCTTTCCGCCGGCGAGGGTGCGCGGAAACCTTTTCCCCAGGTACCGCGTAACACAAACGCGTCAATGGGCTTGAACTTGACGCTGAGTTTCGGTGTGGTCGAACCGCCGACGCCATTGTTGTAGTTGTCGTAACGAACCGCGCCATCCAGTTCGAGCGTTTTCAAGACCTGGGCGTTGAACTCCGTGAAGGCTGATGCATCGTTTTGACTGCCGACGGCGAACGCGGAATTACCGCCGATCACCAAACCGTCGGAAACCTCCGACGGCGGCAGGTAGTCCTCGGTCTTGTGGAAAAACTGCGCGCCCAGCGCCACCGACAGAGGCCCACCGGGTAGCGTATACACGGCGCGCGAGGCATGGATGTCGGCGATATCCAGTGAACTGGTGGGATGCGAAATGTCCTCCGGCGCGAAGGCACTGGCCGCGGTCGGGTTGGCCCCGGACCCCACGATGTAGCCGTTGTCGAGCGCTGTTTGTAACAACGCGGGCTGGTACGAGCCGACATCTTTCAGTTCCATGCGCGAGTACATGGCGCCCAGCGAGCCATCCACATCCCAACCGGCCGCCGAGCCCTTGATGTCCCAGATCAAACGGTACGTATTGGTATCGGTCAGCGTTTTCGGAATGCCGAGTTCTTTGAAGTTGTAGACCAATGCCGCGGCGGCGCCATAGGGATTGCCCGGGTAGGTCGCAGGGACCGTCAGCACCGGGTAGGACACCACGGTCGGATTTCGACCGGGTGCGGCTGCATCGTTCTGGACACCGCCGTCCACGTAATCGGTACTCTGGTAGGAACAGCACACCTGTTCCGCTTTGCTGTTGAACAGCGATGCGGTGATCGAGGTGGTCCAGTCGGCGGTGAGCGCTTTGGTAAATTTCGCCATCACGTTGGTCTGGCTGGTCGCGGGCTGAATCTGCAGACCCCGGTACTGGGTCGTGCACTGATTGAGCGACTGTTGAACCGCCGTGCAACCCGGCAGAAAGGTCTGATTGCCTGATCCGGACGGATCGATGAGATAGCCCGTGGTGCTGGCGGGGTATGGCACGTTGGGATTACCCGTGGAGCCCGGCGTTCCGTTCAAGCCACCGGGTAGGCTGCTGAAGTCTAGGTTCGTAAAGCCGCCCGACCGGTTGGCTGCCAAAATCTGGTCGGCATGATGGAAGTCGATCGCGACATAGGCGTTGTAGCCGTCGGAGGCCAGATCGCCGATGCCGCTGATGCCTGCGAGATGTTCCGTGGTGCCGTCGTGTTTTTGCGAGGTGCCGCCTTCCGCGGTCAATTCCGTGCCGGTGTAGCTCTTTTTGAGCTTGATGTTCACCACGCCGGCGATGGCGTCGGCACCATAAATAGCCGAGGCGCCATCCTTCAGCACTTCGACACTTTCGATGGCATTGAATGGAATGGCGCTAATGTCCACGAACTGGCGCTGGTTGTCGTCCGAAATCGGGTAGTCCACCATGCGCTTGCCGTCGATCAGCACCAACGTGTTGCCCACGGTCAAACCGCGCAGTGCGATACCTGATGCACCGGATGCGAAGGCCTGGCCGAAGGACTGACTCAACGTACCTTGACCATTGGCGGATAGACTCGCCAGCACTTGCGAGATATTGGTGTATCCCATTTCCTTGATGGCATCGGCACTCAGCACCTGCACCGGACTCGGCGTTTCTGTATCAGTGCGCTTGATCAACGAGCCCGTCACAACGATTTCATGGAGTTGCGCGTCGTCCGATGTGGGAGCTTGCTGACCCGCAGCGACTCCACCCACGAACAGCGCGAAAAAAGCGGCGCATGGCAGTGCCCGCCGAGTGGCGCGCGTCGACCGCATAGACCCGTCCGGAGCTTTCGCTCCTGCTGATTTTTTCATCCCAGACTCCTGTTTTTTTCGGTGTGTCGCGCGAACGCAACCAATGGTAAGGTCACCGTTCGCGCTCCAGATCTGTAAAAAAGACGGCGTTAAGAACGACTTACACAACCGCCTTTAAAGATTTTTACCATAACAAACAGGAATTCGCATCACGCGTTGCGCGCAACACACACGTTCTACATTAACGTTCGCTAGGTGGACAACCGTATCGGCCGAGGGTCGGCCGGCAAGATGTGGGTTTCCTACCGCTTGAGATACGCCGCAGCGGCCGGCACCAGCATGTCCTTCTCCGTCAATCGCGTGCGCACCAGCTCCATGCCGCGAGCCCGCGTGGATTCCATTTGCGCCGGCAGGTGACTTTGCAGCCAAGCTTCCAGCTCGGCCGGCGGTACGCCGTTCCAAAAGTACTCGGGAATATATTGCCCGATCAGGAGCGGTGTGTCGGAGCCAAAGGGTTTCAGCAAGCGCTCGCTGTTGTCCTTGAACACACTCCAGGATAGTTCCTGGTGGTCGGCGGCCAGCGAGAGAAACAGCTCGAACCGCAGGGCTTCCAGCTGTGGCGGAATGTCCGACGACAACGCGATCTGAGCCGCTTCGCGGGCGAGGACGGGATCACGCACCGCCATGAGGGCCGAGTAGTAGCGGCGTGCCTCGGTGTCGCCGTGTGCGCCACGGGCCACGTCATGCAACCGGGCAAACATCGCGGCGTCGGCATACTCCGCCACCACGGCGAGCGTGGCTTCCTGGGCATCCGGCGGAATCGCGGCACGATCGTCGAGAAACTTTGCGAAGCGGGCACGGGCGCCCTCGATGATGCGGGGATCGCCGCAAGCGCCGAGCTCGCGGATGAGGGTCTGACGCAGCGTCGAAAGATCCGGAGTCTCGTTCGGTTTGGCGTCCCAGCCGAGCGCATCGAACGCCGGCGTCAACACGCTGCGGGCATAGGCGGCGATGGCGTCATGCCCCGCAGAGCCGCGGGCGTCGTATTCGATGACCTTCAGGGCAGCCGCGATCTGCGTCCAGGCGCGGGCATCCAAGCCGGTTCCCATCGCTTCGCCCAGGGCGAGATACGTCGGCAGCGGCTGCTGACCCGCTTCGACCAGCGCCCATTGATCGTCGAGCAGCGCGATCCGATCGGGATTCGGCAGCTTGCCGAAATTCTTCGTATTGATGGCCAGCGTCGCCGGTTCGTACCGAACCCGGTAGAAGCCCAGCGCGCCGGCATCGACGCTCAAGGGTTCATCGCAACGGCCGTCGACATCCGTCTGTTTGTCCTGCGTCAGCAACAGCGAGCGCGGGCTCGCGGCGACGCCGCTGCGGATCTGCAGCGGAATTTTCCAGTGCGGATGCGCATCGTCGTGACCTTGCAGCAAAAATCGCTGCTGGGTCAACGTCAGCGTGCGGGCGCCGGTGCCGTCGCATTGCACGGCGACATCGACCAACGGGAAGCCGGCTTGCTCGGTCCAGCCCGCGGCAATCGAGCCCACATCCTGGCCGCTCGCCGCACTCAACGAATTCCAAAGATCGGCGGTCGTCGCATTCGAGAACGCTAACGTCTTCATGTAACTTCGAATACCGGCACGGAACACATCCGGCCGCAGATAGGCTTCGAACATCCGCAATATGGCCTGGCCCTTACTGTAGGTGATGAGCGGGTCGAACGAATTGGCGGCCTGCAACTCATCGGTCACGTGCTGACGGATCGGATGCGACATGGCCTGCGCATCGGCGCCCATGGCGGCCTCTTTATCGCCGTCCTGCGCTTCCCACCACCGCCAATCGGGGTTGCGCAAATCGGTTTCCTTCGCCGCCATCCACGAGGCGAAGCTCTCGTTCAACCAGATGTCGTCCCACCATGCCATGGTGACGAGGTCGCCGTTCCATTGATGCGCCATCTCATGCGCTTGCACCGAGAAGACCTCCTGACGATTCCGAATGCTGCTGGCGGCGGACAGCAGCAGCAACTGATCGTTGTAGGTAATCGCGCCCCAGTTCTCCATCGCCCCTTGAAAGCCGCCCGGCACCGCGATCGAGTCGAGTTTCGGCAGCGGGAATCGATAGCCGAAGTAATCGTTGTAGTCCGCGAGAATGGTCTGCGCGTTGGCGAGTGCGACCGCGCCGTTCTGCTGCGCACCGCGGATCGCCCACATGCCGAAGGTGGTCCCGTCGCGGGTGGCGCTGATCTCGCCGAGCAAACCGGCGTTGAAGTCGACCAAATAGGACGGCATCCTCGGCGTGGTTTCGAAGGTGGTCGTGGCGAGCCTGCCGTGCACGACCCGCGAGGCCACCGGCATGTTCGATACGGTGTCCCAGGCAGCCGGTACGGTGGCGCTCAGCGTGAACGTCGCCCGAAACGCCGGCTCGTCCCAGCACGGAAACATGCGCCGCGCATCGGTGGCCTCCATCTGCGTGGACAGCAAAACGCCGGGCGCACCCTCGGTCGTCGTGTACGGCTGTGCGAACAAACCCTGCGGCTTGGTTTCGATCATGCCGGTGTAGGTGAAGGTCAAGGTGTGCGTACCCACCGGCGCGGGGGTCGTCAGCGTGACGGTGGTCAACTGATCTTTATCGCTGCTCACCACCGTCTTGACGCGCCGGCCGTCGAGCCGCACGTCGTGCAGGATCTCGTTCAACGAATTGAATTGAATCACGGCGGTGCTCGCCTGCACGTGCAGCACGATGGATTCCCGCCCGGTCAGCGTGTGGGCGGCCGTGTCCGGAACGATGTCGATGACGTAACTGTCCGGCACGACATTCTTCGGTAGACGTCCACCGGCTTGATCGGGCGAAAATGTCGCGGCGAGCGACGGGAGGGTTGCGAAGCACGCAACGACGGCGCAGAGAACACTGGAAGGAATTTGCATCCCCCCAATTTAACATGTTCAATCCGGTTTGCAGGGTGCGAGGCGCGCCTGGCGTGCGCGCTGCAGGGTCTGCTCGGTGCCCACTTTGCGGTCGCTCGGATGAAAGGCGATTTGCGCTTTGAAATTGTCGTTCGACGCGTCGCGTAAGTCGGATAGCCCGACATAGCGCACCAGCACGTGATCGCTCGCCGTGTAGTACACATCGATACCCGGCAACGCCCAGCCCAACACCCCCGACAATTTGAGCCTGAAAATCTCCGTCGGCGCACCATCTACCGCGCCGCTACCGATGTGCTGCACCTTGAAGCTCATGTCCTCCAGGCGGCTCGGCACCAAAAAATTCATGCCGAGCGCCTTGCCCGCCATCAGCGGCTGCCAGTTGGCCCGCACGAAGGCATCGAATCCTGTGTCGGCCACCGAATCGGGACGCTGCGGAACGGGACTGCTTTTCTCGGCCTGAGCTCGATCGCCGCGAAAAAACACTTCCCGCACGGTGCCCTCGGTACGCACGCCTTCGCGCATCCCGTTGGAGGCGTCTTCGAGTTCGAAGTCCGGCGTCAGCCGATTGACATAAGACACGGTCTTGCGCGCGAACGCGGACCCGTCCCGACAGGTGTACAACACCACGCGATCGGTGACGGCGCCGTCGCGGTAGCGCAGCACATGAATTTCGCCGTATAAAAAGCGGTCCGAGTGTTCGGCCGTGGCCGTCCCCGTGTAACTGACGAAGCTTTCGTTGTCGTCCGCGCGGGAAACCTGTGCGCCGAAGACCACCGACAGCACCGCCGATACCGCGGCCACTACCCTAAAAAATGAGAATCGCTTGTCCATGGCAAGCGATTCGTCGTCTCCGACCGCCCGGATTCACCGGCGCGGCCGAACGCCGTCCGTCGCGTTACAGCAGACTGCCCTCCGCGCCCACCATGTCCTTGCGCAACAAGGGAATCGGCGGTCCGCCATGCGAGAGGAAGGCGTCGTGGAAATCGTACCAACGCGCCAGATCGCCGCCCGCCGGCGCGTCACTGGCCGGCGCCGCGCCCGCCGTACCTGCCGTAGATGCGGCGCCGGCCGCGCCCGCCGTCTTGGCGAGCCAATCGCTGCGCAGTTTCCTGATCATCAATTTACCCAGTGTGTAATTGAGATACGCGGGATCGTAGGTACCGCGAGCCGCCTGCTGACGCGCGTTGCCGGGATCTTGGAAAGCCTGTTCCTTGAACATCTTTTCCGACTGCGCCACCGTCATGCCCTCGGTGTGCATACCGATGGCCGACAGCAAGCGGACATCGCGCAACAGCGCGTTGACGAGCTGACCGATGTGCTTCTCGGGATCGCCTTTGCCGAGCCCTTCTTCGTACATCATCTCCTCGCAGTAATGCGCCCAGCCTTCCGCGAACGCGTAGCCCACCCACAAGCCTTCCAACTTGTCGGGGTTCGCATTCGAATGCAGGAATTGCAGAAAATGGCCCGGCCATACTTCGTGCACGGACGTGAACAGCAGATTGGCTTCGCCCGGGATGTAAGCGGCCTGCTCGGCCTTGGTCCATTTCGGATCCGGCGGCGCGATATTGTAGGTCGAGGCGACGCCGTGATCGTAGGGGCCGGCCACCTGAATGAAGGCGCTGTTCGAGCGGTTGTACGCGGGGGCTTCGGCCACCAACGCCTCATCGTTGCTCGGAATGCTCACGACGTGATGGTCCTGAACGAACTGCTTCAACTCGACCAATTGCCGGCGCGCCGCTTCCACCGGACCGTCTTGCGGCTTGTTCGCCGACATCTTGGCGATGCAGGCGGTGAGCGTGCCCTTGGGCAGGTACGTCGCGCACTCCGTTTTCAGGGCGTCGGTGTTGCGCGCCAGATCGGCACGTCCGGCCGCTTCGATCTGCTCGATGGGTACGTCGACCTGCTCGGTGTCCTTCAGCATGGCGGCGAACGTCTCCTTACCGAGCGGAAAATCATCGGTCGCCGTCTTGCGCAGACCGATCAGATAATTCTTGAGGTTGGTCATCGCCTGCGCGGCGTTGGCGTCGGCATCCGTCAATTGCTTCTGCAGCGCGGCGTCGTTCACCGACGCGAAGATCGGTGTGACGTCGGTGCTGTAGAAGTTCGCGAAGCCGCCGAAGTCCGCGATGCCCAACTCGACGAAAGTCTTCGGCAGCGGCCCCTGCAGGTTGGCCTGTATGTCGGTCACCATCTTCGGAACGCCCTGCGCATACTTGATGTAAGCCTTCATGCGCACCTCGAGCGGCGCGTAGTTGCGGCTCAGGTACATGTCGGGATCGATGTTGCCGAGATACCAGTACGGGTTGGTGCTGGGGTAGTGCACCTTCTCCAGCCAAAACAGGTCACGGTCGATCACGGTCAGCAGGTACTCGCGATCGAACCGCTCGCGCGGCTCCAGGGTCGCCGGGTCGGCGGCGGTGATTTGTGCGCGCGCGTCGTGCAGGCGCGAGATCTCGCGCTTGATGCCATGCGCGCTCAGATCCGGTAGCTGGCCGTCGTATTCGTGACGACCGGACTGGGCCGCGAAAAAGGGCTGCGCGCGGAAGTAATCTTCGACGAAACCGTTCGAGAGCGTCGCCCAATCCTTGCTCGCCTGCGACGCCGGCTTCTGCCCCGGTGCGCTGTTCTGCGGCGCTTGCCCGCACGCGGCCAAGACGATGAGCCAGCAACCTGCGACGGCCGCCTTCATGGTGGGTGTCAATGACATCGATGCTCCCCTTATTTTTCGAGATATGGTCGGGCACGCGCCTGCTGCCAGCCGACGAGAACCCGTGCGTCCGCCGCATTGTAGCGCATCGCTTTATGTAAACCGTTTGCAAACACCCCCGTCTTTCGTGGCATTCTGCGGGGATGAACACCCTAGCGAAACCGGACCTCAAAACCACCCGCGACGACGTGCGCATCATGACCCTGCAGTCGCACATCCTGGAGCAGCAGGCGCACTATCCGCACGCCTCGGGTACCTTCTCGTGGATCCTCTCCGCACTGTCGATTTCGGCGAAGATCATCGCGGACAAGGTCCGCCGTGCGCGGCTCGAAAACGTGCTCGGCAGCGTGGGCGCCGAGAACATTCAGGGCGAAGTCCAGCAAAAGCTCGACGTACTCGCCAACGATGTGCTGCTCGCGACCTTGGGCGGCCGGGAAGGCGTCGCCATCGTGGCCTCCGAGGAAAACGAGGAACCGGTGATCTTGCGCGAGGACAGCGAGGGGACACCGCGCTATTGCGTCCTGTTCGACCCGCTCGACGGCTCCTCGAATCTGGACATCTGCGGTGGCGTCGGCACCATCTTCAGCATCCTGCAGTACAACGGCAAGGCGGGCCGGCCGCAGGATTCTTTATTACAAAACGGCGCGCGCCAGGTGGCCGCCGGCTACGTGCTGTACGGTTCCTCCACGGTATTCGTCCTCACCATCGGCAAGGGTGTCGACCTGTTCGTGCTCGATCCGAGCATCGGCGCGTTCATGCGGGTGGAACGCAACCTCATGATTCCGAGCGGCAACAAGACCTATTCGGTCAACGAAGGCAATCGCAAGACCTTCCCGGAAGGTTTTCAGCGCTATCTGGACTGGGCCCAGAGCAACGGCTATTCGAGCCGCTATGCCGGCGCGATGGTGGGCGACGTGCACCGCATACTGCTGAAGGGCGGCGTATTTCTCTACCCACCCACCCACAAGGCCCCCGCGGGCAAGCTCAGGCTCATGTACGAGGCGAATCCGATGGCCATGATCATCGAGCAAGCCGGCGGCAAGGCGTTCGCGGCGCCGGGCCACCCCATCATGGAGGTCACGCCCACCGCGATCCACCAACGCACCCCGGTCATCCTCGGTGCCACCGATCAGGTGGCGCTGGTGCTGGCCCATCTGGAAAAGTGATCCGGCGCTCAATGTCGCCCTGCACGAGTCAATGGCCGCCCTGCACGCGCAGACCGGCAGCCGTCAACGCCTCGGCAAGCCCGACTTCGATACGTGCCGCGTCGGCGCGGCGGATGTATTGCAGGTGCAGCGTGGGGCCTGTGAGCACTTCCAGCCCGCGCTTCAAGACGCTGCCCGCGGCGCGGATACCCGCCTTGTGCTGATCGAAACGCTGTGCGGGAGCGTACTTGCTCATGCCCACATAGATGCCGAACGGCGCGCCGCCGCGATCGCGATAGTCGAGTAGCACGAGGTAAATATTCGAGCGTCCGCCGGCGCTCGAGGTGAATCCCGCTGCGACGTCGTAGACCATCGGCAGCCAGTCGACGTAGCGCATCGGCAGCCACTCCGGAATCGAGTCGGCCGCCGCCGCCCACAGCCGCGCGAGCGCCGCTTCGATGGGTGCCTGCAATGCGCCCCGCATCCACCATTCGTGCACGCTGTGCGCGCCCAGTACGCCGTCGCGATGGGCCAGGGCGCGTTCGAAACCATCGCTCAGTTGCGCATGGGTCAGTTGCGCGAGCGGCCGCAGGCTGGGAGAAGTCTTCGCGTCTACGATAGCCAACGGCGACGATGTTAACGTCCTTTCGACCCGCGTCAACCCGGGCGGCGCGCCGTCACGGAGTGCGGCGGGCATCGCCCGAGCGCCATTCGATTTCTCCCACGCACGGTTCCAGCAGCCGCTCGATAGCCGTGACCAGGCCCATGGTCCGCAGCAAGGCGAAGGCGCGAATGTGCGCTTCCGGAAACGTCTGCCGCAGGCGTGCCGCCGCGGCCAACAGGGTTCGGCCCTTGGTGACCACATCGTCGATCAGCACGACGTGGTCGAAAGCCGCGGCGCCGTCGATGGCGAACGAATCGAAATGGGCGGCGACCGAGGGTCGCGAGCCGGGCCCGGCGGTCGCCGATTTTCTGACGGCACGGACGCGACGCAAGCCCGGCCAGACACTCTGTCCCAAGCCCTGCGCGACGAGAGCCGCCGCCAGATGCTCGGCCACCGACGGGTCGCCGGCCGCGTGGGGGGTGCTGCCCGGCACCGGCACCAAAACGGCGGTGGGATAGAAGAACCCCGCGAGCGCCGTCGAATGTTCCGCCTGCTCGCGAACCCGGTCGGCGTATTTGACGATGAAATGGGCGTCGCCGTTCTTCAGCAAGGCGCGCAGCAGGCGCGAACGCACGCACGTCGAGGTGGCACCGGACGGTGAGTACACGTAGCACGAGCCGAAGGCCACCTTAGCGGGAGAGATGATCGTCATGGACGTGCTCCGCCGGCGCTGTGGTCTCCATCGCGGCTTGCCGCATGCGCAGCCAATTCTCGCGTGCTTGGCGCCTGATCTCTTCGGGGTCCAGCGATTTGACCGCGGCGGGCGCGGGCGCGGCGGTGTGCGTTGGCGCGGGTGCGGCGGTGCGCGTCTGTGCGGCGGCCTGTTCCTGGCGCGCCTGGACGCGCTCCTGGTAGTCCGCACGCAGGCGATCGGCCTGGGCGCTTCGATAGCCGTGCCGTTCCATTTCGAAAGCGGCGCGCGGAATGTAGGGATAGGGCTCTCGATCGATGCCCTGCGCGGCCAACGTACGATGATCGATGCGGGCGTCGACGTGCGCCGCGCGCAGCGACTCGTTGGTCACGATGGCCCAGCGTTCGCGCACGTGGAACAGTTCGTTGACCGCGGGTCCGAGGCCCCGCTCGCGGCGCGTGCCGTCGCTGAGTTCGAGCGTGGTTTTGGCCGTGAGTCCCTGCGCGCCGACCTCGCGCGTGGTGGCCAGCAGATGCGCATGAAAGTTGCGTGGATCGCTGCCCGGGAAATTGCGCGGTTCGTGCACGGCCAGATCGACGGCGAACTGGTAGCGCTCCACCAGTTCCCGGGAAAATCCGCGTACCAGTGCGAGGCGTTGGTCGGGATCGAGTTCCACGGGCAGCGCCACCAGATACTCGCGCGCGACCCGGGCGTTCTTGCGCGACTCGGCATCCTCGGCGGCATTCCACAGCTGACTGCGCTCGCGGGCCCAGCTCATGTCCGAATCCGCATATTGGCTGGGCAGCAAGATCTCCTTGTGCAGGACGTCCTGGCGCTCGGTGTGGTCGTAGGTACGCCCCGTGCGCTCGTCGCGAATCCGCTCGCCCGAACGGTAGGCGGCGGCGGCAACCGCGCTGCTGCCGCCGGAGCGGCCGAAGGTTTTGAGGTTGAGAAAGTAGACCGCCACGACTAGCTCCGAAAGGCGTCGATCGCGTCGAGGTATTGGGGCTCGTAGGCGTAGCCCGCCGCGCTCGCCTCCATGCCGTCGGCGACCGGCAGCCAGCGAATGCGCGCAGCGCCCGCCGCGCTGGTGGGCAGGAACGCCCCCTCGGGCTCGCAGAATAATTCGTGATCGTCCAGCAGCTCATCGCACGCTTGGCAGTGGTTCGCCCAGTACGAGCCGGCCGCGCCGCCGTGACTGCGCCGGTATCGCGGCGCCAATTCCGTGAGCCGCCGGGCGACGTGGCCGGGCAGATGGTCGACGTAGAACAGCAGTGCGCTGGTGGCTGCCACTTC
>CAZZXZ010000064.1:0-18969 GCA_964658135.1 uncultured Acetobacteraceae bacterium
ATCATCGTCAAGGATGCCATCCTGGTGGTCGAAGGATCGCTGCGCTTCGACGATTTCATCGAGGGATGGCGTCTGCAGGCGAAATCGGTGATGGACATCGATCGCGCGCGCGAGCGGTTCGCGCGGCGCCTGTGGCTGCGGTGGCCCGCGGCGTTCGAGGGTGCGGAAGGGATGAACCGTTTCGAAGCGCTGTTGAAGCCGTACCTGCGCGGACCGTGTGGCATCGGCGTGGTGGTCGAGCATGCCGAGTACTCGGGACGCCTCAATTTGGGCGACGCGTGGTCGGTGCGCCCGACGCGCGAATTGCTGGATAAACTGTCCGCCTTGGTCGGGCGCGATGGGTGGCATTTGGTGTACGGTCCGCGAAATGATCTTCGTGGCGAGGAAACGTCTTCATGGCGATGAATTTTTTAGATTTTGAACAGCCGATTGCCGAGTTGGAGGCAAAAATCGAGGAACTCAAGTTTCTCGGCAGCGATACCAGCGTGAATATCGCCGACGAGATCAAGCGGCTGCAATCGAAGAGCCGAGCGCTGACCAGCAGCATTTTCTCCAACCTGTCGCCGTGGCAGATCACGCAGCTGGCACGGCACCCGCAGCGGCCCTACACGCTCGACTACGTCGCCATGATCTTCACCGATTGGCACGAATTGCACGGTGATCGGATGTACAGCGATGACCTCGCCATCGTCGGCGGTCTGGCGCGTCTCGACGGGATGCCGGTGATGTTGATCGGCCAACAGAAAGGGCGCGATACCAAAGAACGCGTGCGCCGTAATTATGGGATGCCGAAGCCCGAAGGTTACAGAAAGGCGCTGCGGTTGATGCGCATGGCCGAGCGTTTTCGCATGCCCGTCATTACGCTCATCGATACGCCGGGTGCCTATCCCGGCATCGGTTCCGAGGAGCGTGGGCAGAGCGAGGCCATCGCCAGGAATTTGTTCGAAATGTCCAACCTGGCCGCACCCGTTTTGAGCGTGGTGATCGGCGAAGGCGGCTCGGGTGGCGCACTCGCCATCGGCGTCTGTGATTACTTGGTGATGCTGCAATTCAGCGTCTACGGCGTCATCTCGCCGGAGAGCTGCGCCTCGATCTTGTGGAAGAGCACCGACAAGAAAGAACTCGCGGCCGATGCGATGGGCGGCACCGCGGACCGGCTCAAGAAATTGGGTCTGGTCGACGAGGTGCTCAAGGAGCCTCACGGCGGTGCGCACCGTGATCCCCATGCGATGGCGGAAACTTTGAAGCAGAGTCTCGTCAAGCATCTATCCGAGCTTTCCAATCAGCCGGTAACCACGCTGTTGGACGCACGGCAGGCGCGCTTGCGGGCTTTCGGCGTGTTTCGCGAACCGTAGCGTGCCGCAGTTTTCCGCGGGTTCACTGCGTCGCATCCTGGACGCTCAGTTGCCCGACGGAGCCACCGGCTTGCTGATCGCCGTGAGCGGCGGGGTCGATTCGCTTTGTCTGCTCACGGCACTCGCCCAGCTGGCCGCCGACGCGGCGACGGCGCCGAGCGTGCGAGCCTTGCGTGCCGTTCATGTCGATCATGGGCTACAGGCGGCAGCCGTACGATTTCGTGCGGTCTGTCTGGCCAGGTGCCGTGACCTCGGCGTCCCGCTCGAGATTCTCGACGTGGCGGTGGACTCGCGGCGCGGCGTCTCGATTGAAGCGGCGGCACGAGATGCGCGCTACCGAGCGTTGGCGGGCAACCTGCGGAACGGCGAGTGTTTGTTGACCGCGCATCATGCCCAGGATCAAGCCGAGACCGTCGTCCTGCAGCTGCTGCGCGGTGGCGGGCTGAGGGGCGCATCGGCCATGCCGCCGTGCCGCCGTTTGGGGCCGGGCTGGCATCTGCGGCCGCTGCTCGCGGTGGCGAAACAAGACCTGCTCGACTTCGCGGCGCGCGCGGGCGTGGTGAGCATCGCCGATCCGATGAATCATGATCTACGCTTCGATCGGGCGTATCTTCGCTCCCGCGTCTGGCCGACGCTCGAACAGCGCTGGCCGGGCGCCGCACTCGCGCTGTCGCGCACCGCTCGACACATGGCCGAGGCACAACACCTGCTCGATCGATCGGCGGCCCTCGATATCCAGCCATTGCTCGACGGCGACACGCTGTCGGTGCGGCACTTGCGGACCCTGTCCGGTGCACGGCAACGCAACGTTTTACGCTATTGGCTGGCCGGCCGCGGAGTCACCGCGCCGGGTACGGCGCTGCTCACCGAGGCGTTGCGCCAAGTCGTCGACGCACGGGCCGACCATCAGCCCGCGGTGGCGTGGGGCGACCTCGTGTTGCGGCGTTATCGCGACCGACTGTTCCTCACGGCGGCTGCCCCGGCACAGATCGAAGGGCCTTATGAGTGGCCGGCCGACTCCACGGCGCAACTCGAGCTCGGCGCGGGTCTGGGTCGCTTGCGGTGGGCGCTGCAGCGCGGCGGTTTGGATGCACGACGTCTGCCCGCGAGCGTGAGCGTGCGGCGACGCGGCGGCGGCGAGACGCTGAAGCCGAATCGCGCCGCCAGGACGCAAACCGTGCAACATCTGTGTCAATCGACGGGAGTTCTGCCATGGATGCGCGCCGCTTTGCCCCTGGTGTACGTGGGCGCTGCGCTGGTCGCGATCGGGGATCTATGGCTGGACGCGCGCTGGTGTGTCACGGATGCCGCCTGGGGTCGCGCCGTCGTCTGGGAGAACGCGCCGATCCTGGTTTGAATGCCGGCGCAGAGCGTCGGCGATTGTCGCCCACGCTCTCTTCTGGTACTCTGAATTCCCGTCGAATTACCATTATTGCGCGACAGGTTTTATCGCCTCTCGGCGACATTTGGGTTCGTGTAGAACCATTCATTTCAATCGGCGGTGACCTCATGACACGATTCGTTTTTGTCACCGGCGGCGTGGTTTCCTCGTTGGGTAAGGGCATCGCTTCGGCATCGTTGGGCGCGATTCTCGAAGCCCGCGGGTTGAAGGTCAGCATGGTGAAGCTGGATCCGTACATCAACGTCGATCCGGGCACCATGAGCCCGTTTCAGCACGGCGAAGTCTTCGTCACCGCGGATGGCACCGAATCCGATCTCGATCTCGGACACTACGAGCGCTTCGTACGCACCACCACCGGGCGGCACAGCAATTTCACGACCGGCCGCATTTACGAGCGGGTCATCGCCAAGGAGCGCCGCGGCGATTATTTGGGCGCCACCGTTCAAGTGATCCCGCACATCACGGATGAGATCAAGTATCGCATCCGCATGGGCGCAGGCGACGCGGACGTCTGCATGGTCGAAATAGGCGGGACGGTGGGCGATATCGAGTCGTTGCCTTTTCTCGAGGCCATTCGGCAAATGGGTGTCGAGCTCGGCCGCAATCATGTGCTCTACATGCACCTGACCTTGGTGCCCATCGTCGGCGGGTCCGGCGAAATCAAGACCAAGCCCACCCAGCATTCCGTCAAGGAACTGCGCGGCATCGGTATCCAGCCGGACATCTTGCTGTGTCGTTGCCTGCACACCTTGCCCGACGAGCAACGCCGCAAGATTGCGTTGTTCACCAACGTCGAGGAACGCGCGGTGATCTCGGCGGTCGAGTCCGACGACATCTACAAGATTCCCATGCTGCTGCACGAACAGGATCTGGACGACATCGTGATCGACAAGCTGCGCCTGCAAGCCCCGGCGACCGATCTCGCCGAGTGGCGTGCCGTGGTGTCCGCCAAGCAAAACCCGGAAGCCGCCGTGGACATCGGCATGGTCGGCAAGTACGTGCAGGTGCGCGATTCGTACATATCGTTGAACGAATCGCTGATGCACGCCGGCATCAAGACGCGCACACGCGTGAACATCCATTACTTCGAATCGCAGGACATCGAGCGTCTGGGACCGGGTGCGCTCGCGAAGATGGACGCCATCCTGGTGCCGGGCGGCTTCGGCGACCGCGGCATCGAGGGGAAGATTCAGGCGATCCGTTTCGCGCGCGAGAAGCGCATACCCTACCTCGGCATCTGTTTGGGGATGCAGCTCGCCATCGTCGAATACGCGCGCAACGTGCTGGGCTTGAAGGGCGCCAACAGCACCGAATTCGATCGCGCCACCCATCATCCCGTGATCGCGCTCATCACCGAGTGGCAGGATCTCGCGCGCGGGCAGCAGGTGCGCAACGAAAAATCGGAGTTGGGGGGCACCATGCGTCTCGGCGCCCAGGAAGCCCGACTGGTACAGGGCTCTTTGGTGCACTCGCTGTATGCCAAGGAAGCGATTTTCGAGCGCCATCGCCACCGCTATGAATTCAACAATCATTATCTCGATGAGTTGTCGGGCGCCGGCATGGCATTTTCGGGATTCTCCGGCGACGACCTGGTCGAATTCATCGAACTGCCGACCCATCCGTGGTTCGTCGCCAGTCAATTCCACCCGGAATTCACCTCGACGCCGCGCGACGGCCACCCGTTGTTTGCCGGGTTCGTTCGCGCAGCGCGCGAATACCGTGCCGCATTGCAGCCGGGGCGCGCGACTGCATGAGGCTCGGTGCCTTCGAGGTAGGGCCCGAGCGGCCGTTTTTCTTGATTGCCGGGCCCTGCGTCATCGAGAGCGAAGCCCTGGTGATCGACGTGGCGGGTCGGCTGCGCGACATGACGGCGCGCCTCGGCATCCCGTTCATCTTCAAAGCCTCCTTCGACAAGGCCAACCGTTCATCGGGTGCGAGCTTTCGCGGCCCCGGCATCGCCGCGGGCTTGAAGGCCCTCGAGCGCGTGCGCCGGCAGATCGGTGTACCGGTCCTGACGGACGTGCACGAAGATACCCCGCTCGGCGAGGTGGCGGAGGTCGTCGACGTGCTGCAGACGCCCGCCTTCCTGTGCCGTCAAACCAACTTCATCGTCAACGTAGCCGCGCAGAACAAGCCAGTGAACATCAAGAAGGGCCAATTCTTGTCGCCCTGGGAAATGCAGAACGTGGTCGATAAAGCACAATCGACCGGTAATCGGCAGATCATGGTCTGCGAGCGCGGGTTTTCCTTCGGCTACAACAATCTGGTGACGGACATGCGCTCCTTGGCCGTCATGCGCGCCACCGGGTGTCCGGTCGTGTTCGATGCCACCCACTCGGTCCAGCTACCGGGTGGGCAAGGACATGCGTCGGGCGGCCAACGCGAATTCGTTCCGGTGCTCGCCCGCGCCGCCGTCGCCGCCGGCGTTGCCGGCATTTTCATGGAAACCCATCCCGATCCGGCCAATGCGCTATCGGACGGTCCCAATGCGTGGCCGTTGGACCGCATGGCGTCGCTGCTCGCCACCTTGGTCGATCTGGACTCAGCCGTTAAGAAGCAACCATTCGAGGAATCCTTGTTATGAGTCGTATCGTCGATATAAAAGGCCGCGAGATCATCGATTCGAGGGGTAACCCTACCGTCGAGGCGGATGTGATTCTGGAATCGGGCGTGGTCGGTCGTGCCGCGGTGCCATCGGGGGCGTCCACCGGTTCGCGAGAGGCGGTGGAACTGCGCGACGGCGACGCGAAGCGCTTCCTCGGTAAGGGGGTGCTGAAGGCGGTCGCCCACATCAACACGACGATTCGCGCTCTGGCCGTCGGCCTCGACGCCGCGGACCAAGCCGGCCTCGACGCCAAGATGATCGCCGCCGACGGTACCGACGCCAAGTCGGCGCTCGGCGCGAATGCCATCCTGGCCGTGTCCTTGGCGGCGGCACACGCTGCGGCGAAGGACCGCAAGTTGCCGCTGTATCGTCATCTGGGAGGCACCGGCGTCCTCACCATGCCGGTGCCGATGATGAACATCATCAATGGCGGAGCGCACGCGGACAACAGCGTCGACATTCAAGAATTCATGATCCTGCCCATCGGTGCGCCGTCGTTCTCGGAAGCGCTTCGCTATGGCGCGGAGGTGTTCCACACGCTGAAGAAGGTACTACACGCCAAGGGCCTCAATACGGCGGTCGGCGATGAGGGCGGCTTTGCACCGGATCTGCCGTCCAACGAGGCCGCGCTGACCACCATCTTGGAGGCGATCGACAAAGCCGGCTACCGCGCCGGGCGGGACATCTATCTCGGGCTCGACGTCGCGAGCACGGAGTTCTATAAAAATGGTGTCTACGATCTCGCATCCGAGGGACGCAAATTCAGCGCCACGGAGTTCACCGATTATCTGGCGGGCTTGGTGGCCAAATATCCGATCGTGACGATCGAGGATGGCATGAGCGAAGGCGACTGGGATGGCTGGGCCATTCTTACGCAGAAATTGGGCAAGCACGTACAGCTGGTGGGCGACGATTTGTTCGTCACGAACACGAAAATCTTCGCCGAAGGCATCGCCAAGAAGATCGCCAACGCCATTCTCATCAAGCCGAACCAGATCGGTACGCTGACCGAGACGCTGGCAGCCATCGACATGGCCGCCAAAGCGAAGTACGCGGCGGTGGTTTCGCACCGTTCCGGGGAGACCGAGGATGCGACGATTGCCGACATTGCGGTCGCGACGTCGGCCACGCAAATCAAAACCGGTTCCATGTCGCGGTCCGATCGCATCGCAAAATACAATCAGCTGCTGCGCATCGAGGCCGAACTGGGCGGTGAAGCGCGGTATGCCGGTCGCGACGCGCTGTCGGTTCCTGTGCCTTAAGAGCTCGTGCTAAGCTTTGCCGGCCATGCGAATCTTTGCCGTCATTCTCGCCTTGATCGTGGTGCTCCTCCAGTACCGGGTGTGGGTTTCCGATCGTGGTGTGCGCGAAGTTGCCCGGCTGAGCTCAGCGGTCGACGCGCAGACCGCGGCCAATGTCGAGCAGCGTGACCGCAACCGGCAATTGTTCGCCGAAGTCAACGATCTGAAGGTGGGACTGACGGCGCTCGAGGAGCGCGCGCGCAGCGAATTGGGAATGGTGGGGCGCAGTGAGACGTTCTATCAAATAGTGACGGCGGAAACGCCGGCTCCTGCCGCTCCGGCCGCGGCACGCATCACCGCACGCATCAAGTGAGTTCCTCGGCGCGGCGCGTGTGGGCCGTCGTACCGGCAGCCGGACGCGGCGCGCGCTTCGCCGCCGCATCGCTCGACGAGTCGCCGCCGAAGCAATATGCGCCGCTGCGCGGCGCCACCGTCATCGAATGGTCGATTGCCGCGCTGCTGCGCGAACCGCGCGTCTACGGCATCGTGGTGGCCTTGGCTGCCGACGACACGTATTGGCCGGCGATCGGCGCCAAGCTCGCGGCTTCGAAGCTACGGACCACGGTCGGTGGCGGCAACCGCCAGGAGTCCGTGATGAACGGTCTGCAGGCGCTCGACGGGCACGCCGCCGACGAGGATTGGGTGTTGGTGCATGACGCTGCGCGTCCGTGTCTGACGTCGCGCGATCTGGCCGCGCTCATCGATGCGGTGCAGACGAACGACGATGGCTCGCTCATCGGCGGCAACGGCGCGTTGCTCGCGGCGCCGGTGGTCGATACGGTCAAGCGGGAACGCGGTGGCATCGCGGTCGATACCGTCGAGCGCGACGGTTTGTGGCGTGCTTTGACGCCGCAAGTCTTCTGTCTCTCGCAGTTGAAACAGGCGCTCAACGACGTGGTCCGCGCCGGCGTCACCGTCACCGACGAGGCGCAGGCCATGGAGCGGTTGGGTCTGCCGGCTCGCTTGGTGCGCGGTTCGCCCTTCAACATCAAGGTCACGCGCGCAGAAGATTTATCGATGGCCGAGGCGATTTTGCGCAGTACGGAGACAAGCCAGATGAGGATCGGTCAGGGGTTCGACGTGCATGCCTTCGGGCCGGGCGATCACGTGGTGTTGGGCGGAGTGAGGATCGATTACCTCAAGGGCGTGGTCGCCCACTCGGACGGCGATGTCGTCATTCATGCGTTGTGCGATGCCGTGTTGGGCGCGTTGGGGCAGGGCGACATCGGTCAACATTTTCCGGATACCGATCCCCGCTATCGAGGTGCCGACAGCCGTGTTTTCCTGCGCGAGGTCGCACGTCTCATGCGTGCCGCCGGGTACATGCTGGCGAACGCCGACATCACGGTGCTGGCCGAAGCGCCGCGCATCGCGAAGCATCGCGCCGCGATGTCCGCCAACCTTGCGGCCGACTTGGGCGTGGCCGCGCAACACATCAACATCAAGGCGACGACCACCGAACGCCTGGGGTTCGTCGGTCGCGGCGAGGGGTTGGCCGCCAGCGCGGCCGTGTTGCTCGACAGCGCCGGCCATGGCGGCAGTGCCGGCGCGCCGTGAACGTGCACGGCAGGCGCGCCGAGTTTTGGACTCATGCCGCTCTTTCTCCGCCGCGGGCGCATGGTGCACCGTTGCCGCCCGCGGAATTCAAATCGCAACCCGAAGACTTCCGCGTCGAAGAGCAGCTCTCGTTCACGCCGTCGGGTACCGGTCCCCATTGGCTGTTACGCGTCGAAAAACGTGCTGCGAATACCCGCTGGGTTGCGGCGCAACTCGCGCGTCTCGCCGCCGTGCCGGTCCACGACGTGGGCTACGCGGGTCTCAAAGATCGGCAGGCGATCACGGTGCAGTGGTTCAGCGTGCCGGTGCGGTCGAGCAGCGCGGAATTCTGGCGCGGCGTGCGGAACGCCGAGTTCAAAGTGCTCGAAGTCGTCGCCAACACTCGAAAACTCAAGCGCGGTGCGCTCACCGGTAACCGGTTCCGAATCCGTCTGCACAAGGTGAGTTGGTCGCGCGAACAACTGGAGCTCAAACTCACCGCACTACGCGCTCAAGGAGTGCCGAATTATTTCGGCGTGCAGCGCTTCGGCCGCGACGGTTTCAATCTGGATCGTGTCGCCGCCTGGCTGCGCACCGGACAAGTGCCCGGCGGTCGTGCGGAACGCGGCTTCGCGCTCTCGGCGGCGCGCGCGATGCTGTTCAACGCCGTTCTCGCCCGGCGCGTCGCCGCGGGCGATTGGTCGCAGCTTGCTTGCGGTGACCGCGCCAGTCTCGAAGGCAGCGGCAGTCACTTCCAGATCGATGCGGTGGACGATGACCTGGGCCGGCGACTGGCGGCGTTCGACATTCACCCGTCGGGACCGCTATGGGGCGGCGGGGAGCTGCAAACGCGCGGCCGTGCGCTCGAGCACGAGCGCACGGTGGCCCAAGAGTTCGCGGACGTCGCCGAGCTTTTGCAGTCGCAAGGCTTGACGCAGGAACGACGCTCGTTGCGCTGCGCGGTACGCGAACTGTCCGTGACCGCCGACGGCGGCACTCTCACGTTGGAATTCACCCTCGGCCGCGGTCAGTTCGCCACGGCGGTGTTGCGCGAAATAGGCGAACTCGGAAGCGCGGCGGACATGGAGTCGGACGCGGACTAGCGGGTCGCCTCTCAGTCGTCATCGCGTGCTTCGACGAGCGTGGCGAGCTGCTCGGCGCAGAGCGGCCAGCCCTGATGAAAACCCATCGTCTCGTGGGCTTCGCGATCCGCGACGTTCCAATGCCGGACCAGGGCGGTGTATTTGGTCCCACCGGCGTGCGGCTCGAAGGTCAGAATCACCGTCGTGAACGGCTTCGCCGACGGTTCCCAGGCTTTCGTGTACGCGTTCGTGAAGACCAGCAGCTCGTTCTCGATCACCTCTAGATAGACGCCTCGATAGGGATAATCGGTCCCGTCGGGTGCCCGCATCACGATCAGGCTGGTACCGCCGGCGCGCACGTCGGCCTCGACGCGGGGCGTGGTCCACGGTAGCGGTGCGAACCATTGCTTGAGCAGCTTGGGCACGGTCCACGCCTCGAACACTTTGTGCGGCGGCGCATCGATGAGCCGCGTCAGAATCAAGTCCCGATCCACGGCGGACGTCTTAGCCCTGACCGGAACGATTTTTTTATCGTCTGACATATATTTAAATCATGCCCGCAACAGGACGTAGACCGCGCCGGTGCCGCCGTCGATGGGTCGGGCGGACGTGAAGCCCATGACGTCCGGATGCCGGCGCAACCAGAAGTCGACGGCGATCTTCAACAGCGGACCGCGTGTGCCGGATCGATATCCTTTGCCGTGGATGATGCGCACGCAGCGCCGGCCGCCATCGCGGTTGAAGCGCAAGAATTCGACGACATGATCGCGCGCGGCCGCCTGGCTCAACCCGTGCAGGTCCAGTTCATCCTCGATCGGAAACAATCCTCTGCGCAGTCGACGCATGACCTGCGGTCGCACGCCCGGGCGTTGAAAATTCAATGGATCGGCGCCGGTCAGGGATTGCGGGTCGACGACCGGCATGGTGAGGTCCAAAAGTTCGTCAGGCGCTTTCTGCACGCGGCGTCGACGGCGCACGGGCGGTTTGACGAGGCCCGTCGGCGTGGCAACTGCCGCCAAGGGCTTGACGTCGCGCACGGCGGCTCGAAACGCCGCCGCGTCCGCGCCGTCGGGTGCGCGTTCGATAGTCTCGGAAGTGCGTCGTTTGGCCATGAGGTACAGTATAGTCCGCACGGCGAGACCCGCCATCCGTAGGCAGGCTGTAAGTTTTGTGAAAATTCTTCTTTCCAACGATGATGGCTATCGGGCCGAGGGCTTGGAGGCTTTGAATGCGGCGATAAAGCCGTTGGGCTCGGTGAGCGTCATGGCCCCGGACCGAAATCGCAGCGGTGCGAGCAATTCGTTGACGCTCGACAATCCGGTGCGCGCGGTGAGTTACGACGTCCAATCGTATTATTGCAACGGGACGCCGACCGATTGCGTGCATCTGGCCATTTCCGGCTTTTTCGACTTCGTTCACGACATCGTCGTCTCGGGTATCAATGACGGCGCCAATTTGGGCGACGATACCTTGTATTCCGGAACGGTGGCGGCGGCGGTCGAAGGACGCTTTCTCGGCCTACCCGCCATCGCAGTTTCATTGTGCGTCGAACCGGGCAGTCCGAGAAATTTCGCAGGCGCCGCGCGCGTCGCCGCGCAGTTGGTGCAACGCATGGCGAAAACCCCCCTGCAGGGCGCGGTCATTCTGAACGTCAACGTGCCCGACCTGCCCGACGGGCAGCTTCGGGGTGTGCAAGTCACGCGGCTCGGCAACCGACACCGGGCCAAGCCCATCGTGCCGGCGAAAGATGCGCGCGGCCGCGACGTCTATTGGGTGGGCTCGGCGGGATCCGGTCAAGATGCCGGTCCGGGCACCGATTTTCACGCCGTTGCAGGAGGCTATGCGTCGATCACGCCGCTGCAAATCGACTTGACCCGTCACGCTGCCCTCGCCGGGCTGGAACATTGGTTGACGCTTGAGTAGCTACCTGGATGGTCCGCGGCTCAGCGGCATCGGCATGACCTCTGCGCGCACGCGCGAGCGCTTGGTGCAGAGACTGCAAGATCAAGGCATCAAGGATGCGCGGGTGCTCGATCGCATTCGCAACGTACCACGGCATCTTTTCATGGACGAGGCGCTCGCCACCCGCGCCTACGAAGATACGGCACTGCCGATTGGTTTCGGGCAAACCATCTCGCAACCGTACATCGTGGCGCGCATGACGGAAGCTCTGCTGGCCGCGGGTCCGGCGCCCAAGGTTCTGGAAATCGGTACGGGATGCGGTTATCAAACGGCGGTGCTGGCGCCGCTGGTCGATGAAATCTACACCATCGAACGCATTTCCAGTCTGCTGGGGAAGGCGCGCCGGACGCTGAGGGAGCTGCGGATTCGTAACGTGCACTGCCGGCACGAAGACGGCAGCGTCGGGTGGCCTGCGCGTGCACCGTACGACGGCATACTGATGACCGCCGCACCGCAGACGGTGCCCCCGGCGTTGTTCGAACAACTCAAAGTGGGCGGCCGACTCATCGCTCCGGTAGGCCCGGAAGGGCGTCAGGAGTTGATGCGTTACACGCGATTGGAGACCAAACTGCGCCAGGAATCGCTGGGCGCCGTGAGCTTCGTTCCCTTGCTTTCGGGACTGCAGCGCTAGTCGAGTGCGCGTCACGCGAGCGATCGCCGTCGCGGGGCTCTGGTGCAGCGTGCTGCTCGGGTGTACGGCCACCCGACCCGACGCGGCCGTGACCTACGTCGTGCGTCCCGACGATACGCTGTACGGCATCGCGTGGCGGCATAACCTCGACTACCGGGAACTCGCCCGGTGGAATCACATCGGTTCGGACTACCGCCTCACCGTCGGTCAAGTATTGGTTCTCAAACCCGATGCCGTCGCGACCGGCGTACGCAGCGAAGCGCGCCCGTCTCCCGCGCCGCACGCGCCGCCGAGCACGCCGCCGAACGCGCCGCGGAGCATGCTGCCGTCTCCCGTCAAGCCCCCACCCGCGCCAATCGTCGCGCCGGTGGATGCCGTGGCTAGTCGCCTCGCATGGGTTTGGCCGACGGCTCGCACGTCGGCGCCGGTGCCCGTGGCCGGCGGCGGAATATTACTGCTCGGCACGCTGGGACAGGAGGTTCGTGCCGCCAGCGCGGGGCGCGTCGTCTACACCGGCAGCGGTATTCGCGGGTACGGCAATCTCATCATCATCAAACATGGCGACACGGTGCTCTCTTCGTACGCGCACAATCGTGACATCGCGGTGCACGAGGGACAGGACGTGCTCGGCGGGCAGACCATCGGCCACATGGGCACCGGAGCACACGGAACGTCCGCGTTGTATTTTGAAATCCGCGTCAACGGCAAACCGGTCGACCCGCTGCGCTATCTGCCCGCGCCACGCTGATGCACGGCCAGGCCGTCACACGAGCAGCAACGCAACGACTCGGCGCTGTTCGCCCACCAGCACGTTGAAGGTGCGGCAGGCGGCACCGGTATCCATCACCTCGAAGCCGATGCCGCGTTCGAGGAAGCGCACACCGAAGGCGGGCGCCGGAAAAATCTGGCGCAGGCCGGTGCCCAGCAGCACGACATCGGGCTCCATTGCGAGCACGTGCGCCACCTGGGCGTCACCGAGGTCGGTCACCTCGAGCAGCGTCGCCTCCGTGCGCAGCGCGGACGCCGCGACGATGACGGCGCTGTGAAAGGTCTCCGCATTGATGCGCAGCTCGCCGTCGCTGTAACCGCGCACGACGTTGACGCTCGAAGTTTGCTCTTGGGTGAAGCGCATACCGGTAAGATACCGAAATTCGCCTTTGGACGCTCTTTGTCTATTTTCACCCTTCGTTTTTCGCTGCAGGGTTCCGATACAGTGCAGCGCTCGCCGGCGTTGGAACGCTTGATCGCCCGGGCGCCGGCGTCTGTTCGCGTCGCGGACTGGCGCGCCGCCGCGTTCCGTTCCATCGTCGCCGACGGCGTGGCGGCGATGCCCGATGCGGCAACGGCTCTGTGCGCCGTGCTCGGTCACGTACCCGGGGAATGGATGTGTTTCGCGACTCCCGTGCATTTGGTGGCCGGCATGACCGATGTCACCCTCTCCGGCGAAGGCGTGCTCGATCTGTCGGCGGCCGAAGCGGCGGCGCTTGCGGCGGATTTCAACACCACCTTCGCGGCTGCGGGGGCACGCTTGGTGGCGACTCCGAGCGGCTCGTTGTTCTGTGTGTTCGATCGACCCTTGGACGTTGCCACCTGCGACCCGCTCGATGCGCTCGGACAGGGGGTGTTCGCGTGTCAGCCCACCGGCACCGATGCGCCGCGGTTGCGCCGTTGGATGAGCGAGATCGAGATGTGGTTGTTCGATCACGCGGTGAATCGACTCCGTCGGCTCGCAGGGCTCCTGCCGGTGACGGGTCTGTGGTTGTGGAATGGGGCGCGGCCGTGTGCGACGCCGCCGCGGATCGCGGGTTGGACTGCCGGTCGCGATCCGTTCTTGTCGGCATTCGGCGATCGACCTGCCTTTGCGCACGAAGCGGGCTCGGGGGTGGCGGTTTGTGCCGCGCGGCCCGGAACTGCGGCCTGGTCGGACGTGGAACGGTTGTGGCTGCTGCCGGCAACGCAAGCGCTGCGCGAGGGGCGTATCGACGGTCTGACCTTGTCGGCCGGGAGCCAGGAAGTTCGAGTCGCGAGGGGAGGGCGATGGAAATTTTGGCGGCGTCCGCGACCCTGGTGGGAGTCCTTTGCGATACCAGGCAGTGAACCGCATGGCCGGCAATGAAATCAGGCGGCGGGCGGGCGACGCTGCGCCGAATTTTGCCGTAGGGTTGCATCCCGTATTGCGACGCGTGTATGCGGCGCGCGGCATCACGCGAGACGAAGAGCTCGATCTGTCGCTGGGCGGCTTGTTGCCGTTGAGTTCGCTGCAGGGCGTGGATGCGGCCGTACGACTGCTTGCGACGCACCGCGGTGGACGGGTTCTCATCGTCGGCGATTTCGATGCGGATGGCGCCACGAGCACTGCGCTGATGGTCCGCGCGCTGCGCCATCTGCACTTCGAGCATGTCGATTTTCTGGTGCCCAATCGGTTCCGATTCGGCTACGGACTGACGCCCGCCATCGTTGCCCTGGCGGCGTCCCGTCGCCCTACGTTGATCGTGACGGTGGACAACGGCATCTCGAGTATCGAGGGTGTGGATGCGGCGCGCGCGCTCGGCATTCCGGTGCTCGTCACCGACCACCATCTGCCGGGAGCCGTGCTGCCGAACGCCGCCGCCATCGTGAATCCGAATCTCGGCGCCGCCACCTTCGCGAGCCCGGCGCTGGCCGGGGTCGGCGTGGCGTTCTACGTGATCGCTGCGCTGGCGCGGGAGTTGGGCGGCAATGATTTCAAGGCGGCCGAGCTGCTCGACCTGGTGGCCCTCGGTACCGTGGCGGACGTCGTGCCCCTCGATCGCAACAATCGGATCCTGGTCGCGCAAGGCTTGCGTCGAATCCGCGCCGGTCGTTGCGTACCCGGCATTCTCGCGCTGCTCGCGGCCGCGGGACGTCGATTCGAGGACGTCACCGCCGCCGACTTGGGGTTCGCGGTGGCGCCGCGCTTGAACGCCGCGGGCCGCTTGACCGACATGAGCATCGGAATCGCCTGCCTGTTGGCCGACGATGAGGCTGCGGCCGCACCACTCGCGGGTCAGTTGCATCGGCTCAATCAAGAACGCCGCGAAATCGAGCAACGCATGCAACTCGACGCCGTCGAGATCGTCGCCGCGGCGGTAACGGAGGCGTCGGGCGCTGCGAGCGTGAGCGAGCCGCCGTTGGGACTGTGTCTGTTCGAGGAGGGTTGGCATATCGGCGTGGTCGGCTTGGTCGCGGGCAGGATGAAGGATCGTCTGCATCGACCCGTCATCGCCTTCGCACGCGCCGAGGATGGGGCGCTGCGGGGTTCGGCGCGCTCCATTGCCGGCATCAACATACGCGATGCGTTGGACAGCATCGCCACCCGGCATCCGCATCTCATCGGCAAGTTCGGTGGTCACGCGATGGCGGCGGGCCTGACCTTGGGGGCGCGCGATCTCGAGCCCTTCCGCGCCGCGTTTGCCGCCGAAATCGCGCTGCGGGCGGATGTGGCGACGCTGACCGGCGTCATTCACACGGACGGTGAATTACGGCCCGGCGACCTGTCGGTGGCGACCGCGCGCGTTTTGCGCGGCGCGGGCCCGTGGGGCCAGGGATTTCCCGAACCGCTCTTCGACGGCACCTTCGGCATCGTCGCAGCGCGCGTGGTCGGTGCGAAACATTTGAAGCTGCAGCTGGCGCCGGCCGCCAACGGTGCGCCCCCCGCGGCTGCCGCCGCGCTCGATGCGATTTCCTTCGGCTACGTCGGCAGTGCGGCGGAGGATGCCGGGCTACGTCCCGGTCGGCAGGTGCGGGTCGCTTACCGGCTCGAAGTCAACGAGTACCACGGCACCTCCTCCGTGCAACTGAACTGCCAGCATCTCGAGCTCGCTTGAGGCTTGTGTGCTAGAGTTCCGCGTCATGGAACCGAACCAACTGAAACGCTTGATCAAAGATCTCGAGGAACGCACCGACTCCTTGAGGAGGTATCTTTGATTACGATAATAAAAGCGAACGTCTGCAAGAAGTAACCCGGGAACTCGAACAGCCGGGAATATGGGACAACGCGGAACGGGCCCAGGATTTGGGCCGCGAACGCGCACAACTCGAGTTGGTGGTCGGCCGCTTGGACGGACTCGCCCGCGGACTGCACGATGCCGACGAGTTGTTCGATCTGGTCGCGCAGGATGCAGATCCGGCTGCCGCCGCCGAGATCGAGGTCGACGTGACCGGCCTGGGGACCGTGGTCGAGCGCCTCGAGTTCGAACGCATGTTTCCGGGCAAGATGGATTCGCACAACGCCTTTCTCGACATCCAGGCCGGCGCCGGCGGCACCGAAGCGCAGGACTGGGCGTCGATGTTGCTGCGCATGTATTTGAAATGGGCGGACGGCCACGGTTTCAAAACCGACATCATCGATCAGAGCGCCGGCGAAGTGGCCGGCATCAAAGGTGTGACGATCAGCATGACGGGCGATTACGCCTATGGCTGGTTGCGCACGGAAACCGGGGTGCATCGCCTGGTGCGCAAATCACCGTTCGATTCGGGCAACCGCCGCCATACGTCGTTCGCTTCCGTTTTCGTGTCGCCCGAGGTCGACGACGACATCGACATCGAGATCAACCCGGCTGACCTGCGCACCGACGTGTATCGATCGAGCGGCGCCGGCGGTCAGCACGTCAACAAAACCGAATCCGCGGTTCGCATCACCCACGTACCGAGCGGCATCGTGGCGGCGTGTCAGAGCGAACGCAGTCAGCACAAGAATCGTTCGACGGCGATGAAAATGTTGAAGGCCAAACTGTACGAGTTGGAATTCAACAAACGCAATGCAGCCGCCAAAGTGTTGGAGGATGCGAAGTCGGACGTCAGTTGGGGCAACCAGATCCGCAATTACGTTCTGGATCAATCGCGCATCAAGGATTTGCGCACCGGGGTCGAAGTCGGCAACACCACGGCGGTGCTCGACGGGGCGCTCGATCAATTCATGCAGGCCAGTTTGAAACAGGGACTATGAGCGAGAACGACGAGAATCATTTGATTGCAGAACGGCGCGCGAAACTCGCGAAGTGGCGCGAACGTGGCGGCGCCTTTCCGAATGATTTCCGCCGCGATGCGTTGGCCGCTCATCTGTTGACGGCGTACGGCGAGAAAACCGCGGAGGCCCTGGACGCCGAGGCGGTCCGCGTCGCCATCGCGGGCCGCATGCGGATCAAGCGGGTGATGGGCAAGGCGAGTTTTGCCAAGCTCGAGGATTCGAGCGGTGCGCTGCAGATCTTTCTCCAGCAACAAACCTTGGGCGATGCCTACGACGACTTCAAGAGCTGGGATGTGGGCGACATCGTCGGCACCGAGGGCGTTTTGTTCAAGACCAAAACGGGTGAACTGTCGGTGCGGGTGGAGCGTGCGGTGCTGCTCACCAAGTCGCTGCGGCCGCTGCCCGACAAGTGGCATGGCATCGCCGATATGGAACTGCGTTATCGACGCCGTTACGTCGATTTGATCGTGACCGAGGCGACGCGCCGGGTGTTCGAAACGCGCTCGCAGATCGTGCGCTATCTGCGGGCGTTTCTCGACACGCGGGGCTTTCTCGAGGTCGAGACCCCCATGTTGCATCCCATTCCCGGCGGCGCCGCCGCGCGTCCGTTCAAGACGCACCATAACGCCCTCGATGCCGAGATGTACCTACGCATCGCTCCGGAGTTGTATCTGAAACGGCTGACCGTCGGTGGCTTCGAACGGGTTTACGAAATCAACCGGAATTTCCGCAACGAGGGCGTCTCGACCAAACATAATCCCGAATTCACCATGCTCGAGTTGTATCAGGCGTATGCGGACTACGCCGATTTGATGGTGCTCATGGAGACCCTTTTTCAGGGACTCGCCGATACGCTGTACGGTTCGCGAACACTGAGCTATCAAGGCATGGAAGTAAATTTGTCGACCAGCTTCGCGCGCTTGACCATCGAACAGATCATCCTGGCGAACAATCCCGAGCTCGACGCGTCTTCGCTGCGCGATGTCGGTTACCTCAGGCAGGCATGCGATCGGCTGCGGATCGGTTATCAACCGGGCGACGGCGCCGGCAAATTGCAGATCGAGATTTTCGAAAAGACCGGTGAACACACGCTGATTCAGCCGACGTTCGCGTACGCCTATCCGGCCGAAGTATCGCCGCTTTCCCGCCGCAACGACCGGGATCCGTTCATCACGGATCGCTGGGAATTTTTCATCGGTGGCCGTGAGTTGGCCAATGGCTTTTCCGAGTTGAACGACGCCGAAGATCAGGCGCAGCGCTTCAAGGACCAAGTCGAGCGCAAGGCGGCGGGCGACGAGGAGGCGATGTACTACGATGCCGATTACATTCGCGCGCTCGAGTACGGCATGCCGCCCACCGCTGGGCTGGGGTTGGGCGTCGATCGCCTGGTGATGCTGTTCACCGATTCACCTTCGATTCGCGACGTGTTGTTGTTCCCGCACATGCGCCCGGAGTCTTAAGCCGCCGCCGGGTGCGCCGCTCCATGGCACCCATCGGCGTATTCGATTCGGGAGTGGGCGGCTTGACGGTACTGCGCGCACTGCGCGCCGCGCTGCCAACCACGGACTTCGTCTACCTCGGTGACACGGCCCGTCTGCCCTATGGAACGAAGAGCGCCGACACGGTGGTGCGCTATTCGCTGCAGTGCGCGGAAGCCCTGGTCGTGCGTGGCATCGGGTGCCTCGTCGTCGCCTGCAATACCGCGTCCGGTTCGGCGCTTGCGGCGCTGCGCTCGCGCTATGCCCACATCCCGATCATCGGGGTCATTGAGCCGGGGGCGGCCGCGGCGGTGTCGGCATCGCGGTCCCAGTACATCGCCGTCATCGGCACCGAAGGAACCATCGCCGGCGGTGCCTATCAGTCGGCGATTCACCGCTTGAACCCGGCCGCGCGGGTGGTTGCTGCGCCATGTTCACTGTTCGTGGCGCTGGCGGAGGAGGGATGGACCGAAGGCAGCGTCGCGCAGGCGGTTGCGCGTCGGTATCTTACGCCCTTGTTCGTGCGTCACGGCTCGACCGGCTTCACCGGTCCGGCCAGCCCGGCCGCGGACGTGCCGGATACATTGGTGCTCGGCTGCACGCACTTTCCGGCTTTGACGGAGTCGATTC
>CAZZXZ010000065.1:0-18959 GCA_964658135.1 uncultured Acetobacteraceae bacterium
ACTCCATCGCCGGCAATGCGACGACATGGACGGAAGGCATGCGGTGGGAACCCACCGAGGATGTGCAATTCCGTGCCAATCGAACCAAATCGATCCGCGCACCCGCCATCACCGAGTTGTTTCTGCCCTCAGCCACCTCGTACCAATTCGCCAATGATCCGTGCGACAAAAACTACGTCAACCAGGGCACGGCACCGGCCACGCGTGCCGCGAATTGCGCCGCCGCCGGCATCAACACGGCGACGTTCACGTCGAACGTCGTCAACGCCACCGCGAAGGGCACCTCTGCGGGTAATACCGGTCTGCAGAGCGAAACGGCCGATTCGCGCACCATCGGCATCGTGCTGCGGCCCCGCTGGGTGCCGCGTTTGAACGTCTCGGTGGACTACATCGACATCAAGCTCGCGAACGCGATCGAAACGCTGACCTTGCAACAGCTTTTATATGCTTGCTATGACTCGACCAGCTACCCGAGCAACCCATCGTGCGGGTCCTTCTCGCGCAACGCGGCCGGTCAGATCACCACGTTTCACGCCGGTTACGTGAACGCGGGCCTGCTGCATTTCCAGGGCATTCAGGCCGGCATCGACTACGTGTTCTTCCTACCGCGCAGCTTCGGCAAGATCCAGACGAGCGCGAGCTATCTCGAGGAGCGGCAGCTGGTGTCACAGATAGGGTCGGCCAGCCCCATCCAGTATGCCGGCCAAATCGGCACGCCGACGAGCAAGGGCACGGTGGATCTGACTTATCTGAAGGGGCCGGTATCCTGGAACGTCCAGGGTATTTTCGTGGGATCGGCAAATTTCAACAATCTCAATACCGAGACCACGCAGAATGTGCTCACCGTACATCCCTGGTGGCTCATCAACTCGACCGTGGCCTACGCGGTAACCAAGGCCATCACGACGCGGCTCATCGTCGACAACGTGTTCAACAAACAGCCGCCCTTTCCCGCTTTGGCCGGTTCGGGCGGCAACTTTGCGGATGCAACATCGCAATACTTTTCCGGGATCATCGGCCGTACGTACCTACTGTCCGCCAACGTGCGGTTCTAGCCGATTCCCGTGACTCGCTGCATAGAACCGCCCAAGCCTTGACGGTCGAGGCCGTGCGTCCCGCCGAATCAGCGTTTGCGGAATATCACGATGTGCTGAACCGGCAAGCGCTCGGACGTGCGTTCCCACTGCAACGGAAACGTTTGCATCTCACGACGAATCTGCCGCTCGCTCATTTTGTGCAGCGCTTTGATGGGAACCGTGGGATCTTCGCCTCGGTATTCGACGAACACGATACGCCCACCGTGTTTGAGCGCCCCGACGAGGCTGCGCATCACTTCGTATGGGAAAGCAAGTTCGTGGTAGACGTCCACCATCACGGCGAGATCGAGGGATTCGGGCGGCAGCCTCGTGTCGTCGACCCTACTCTGCAGCGGTACCAGGTTGCCCATCCCGGGGTGCTTGGCTAGCTCGCCGAGCAGCGCGACCATTTGGGGCTGTACATCGACGGCAAACACTTTGCCTGGCGCGACCAGCGGCGCCAGCCGCCGCGACAGGTATCCGGAACCCGCACCGACGTCGGCCACTGTCATCCCATGCGTAAGATGCAATTCCTCCACCAGGAGGTCCGGACGTTCCTCCCTTTCACGGTCCGGCCGGTCGAGCCACGGCGCGCCGTCGAACCCCATGACCTGCGCAATCTCGCGGCCGTCGTAGGATTTGCCGATGCCATCGACGCTCTGGGGTATGGATTGATATCTGGGTTCGACAACCGTTTGCGAAAAACCCGGCAAGACCTGACAGAGCAGGCCAATGGCCGCGACGAGAGTGATCCGTCGGGCCCAAGCGCCGCCGATACCCAAGATCCGCGAAGTGAAAGCACGGCGGTGATTCATATGCCGCATCGTACCGTGATTTATGCGACGCGCGATGCTTGCGCAACCGGTCATCGGTTATCGCGTCATCGAGTACGAACCGCAGGTGCTTCGTCAGCCTTTGAACCTTGGATTGGTCTGCAGCGCGACGAGATCGAACGGTAGCGCTTCTCGCGGTAGCGGATGCGCGGCGGGCGCCGGCGCGGCAGTGTCCTGCGGTAGGAACTCCATGAGTGCGGCCGTCAACAACTTGCGATCGATCGGCTTGGTAAGATGATGATCCATTCCCGCCGCCCTGCAGGTCACATCGGAGCCCAGCATGGCATGGGCGGTTAGCGCGATGATGGGAATACGTTTCTTGCCGTTTTCCAACCGGCGGATTTCCGCAGTGGCCTGATACCCGTCGAGTTCGGGCATCTGGCAATCCATCAATATCAGATCGAACGCCTGCGCCTGCCAGGCGTCCACCGCCGCGCGCCCGTTGGCAACGATGACCACTCGAAATCCCATCTTGGTCAGTATGGAATCCACCACTCTTTGATTGACGACGTTGTCCTCCGCCACCAAGATGCGCCGGCTTTCGCGTTGGCGCATCTGACGCAGTTCGGCGGCGGTGATGATGGGCTGGGTCTGGGTGTGCCACGGAATGGCGCTGGCAGTGGCCGTCATCAATAGACAATCGATGAGATCGCGTTGCGAAATGGGCTTCAGTAGGTACCCTGCGAAGCCGGCCTCGGCGAAAAATTTGCCCTGACCGGTTTTGCCGGATGACGTCAGGAGCACCAACCGGACGGCCTTCAACGTGTCATCGGCCATGACCTGACGCCCGAAATCAGCGCCGTCCCGCCCGGGCATTTGATGATCGACCAGAGCGACTTGGACGGCCGACCCGGTGCGGGTGGCGGCGTGCATCAATGCCCATGCTTCGTCGGCGGAAGCGGCGCTCGAGACGCGGCATCCGAACTGCCCGAGCTGCCCGGCGACGACCTTACGGTTGGTGGTGTTGTCATCGACGACGAGCACGTGCAAGTCCTTGAGTGCGTGATGCGGCGCGCGCATCGGCATGGGTAGATTGGTGGCTGCGGCAAACGTCGCGGTGAACCAGAAGCGTGACCCCACACCCTCCTCGGATTCGACGCCGCTGGTCCCACCCATGAGAGCGACTAGATTGCGCACGATCGAGAGCCCCAAACCGCTGCCACCGAACTCACGTGTGGTGGAACTGTCGACCTGCGCGAATGGTTGGAACAGAGCGCCGACCCGATGCGGCGGAATGCCGATACCGGTATCCGTAATCTGGAAACGGACGCCTATGCCGTGCCCCTCGCTCGGCAGTGCCGTCACCTCGATGCTGATCTCACCGCGCTTGGTGAACTTGACGGCATTACCGCCTAGATTGAGCAGCACCTGACGTAACCGGCCAGGATCACCCCGAACCAGATCGGGGATTCGCGAATCGAACTGCATGGTCAGTTCGAGCTGTTTGGCATGCGCCTGGATTGCCAGCAGCCGCGCTACATCCTGCACGGCATCGCGCAAGTCCATATCGATACATTCCAACTCGACTTTGCCGGCCTCCACCTTGGAGAAATCGAGAATGTCGTTGATGACCGTAACGAGCGCCTTCGCGCTTCCCTTCACCGTTTCTGCATAGTCGCGCTGTACCGGGTCGAGACGAGTATCGAGCAGCAGATCCGTCATACCGATCACGCCATTCATCGGAGTCCGAACCTCGTGACTCATATTCGCGAGGAATTCGCTTTTGGCGCGGTTCGCAGCCTCCGCTTTCAGCAGCGCGTCGCGCAACGCTTCGTCGATGCGGTGGCGTTCGGTCAGATCCTGGATCGTCCCGGCCGCCCGCACCGGTTTGCCGTCCTCGGTTTCCACTTCAAAAATGACGCGGGCCCACCGCGACGTGCCATCCCGGCCGACCATCGCTTGCTCGGCATCATACTTGCCACCGCCGCGAATGCAGGCTTCCAGCTGCTGCGATTGCCTGAGCCAGTCTTCGGCCGTGAACGCCCTTTGCACCAAGTCGGGCGTTACCTCCGTACAGGGATCGACTCCGAAAAGTTCATAGAGTTGCTCGGACCAGGTGCTCTCGCCGGAAGTCAAATCGGTCTCCCAGCCACCGATGCCGGCTTGTCGGCTGACCCGTTGCAGCAGCCGCATTTGCTGCCGCAGCTTGTCTTCCGTTTCGATGCGCTCGGTGACATCCTGCAGCAGCCACAGGTCGCCGAAGGCAGACTCACGACACTGGTGCTCCACCCAGCGCAGAGTGCCATCGCGGCGCACGATGCGATGGGTAGTCGGCATATCTGGCAACGTGACCAGCCGTCGATAGTCGTCGACACCGGTCAATTGGCTGCGTGCATAGCCGGTGATCCGTTCAGCCTCGGTATTGAGCCAAATCGAGGGCCCGCGCACCAGAATCGCCCCGAGCGGTACTGCATCCAGCAATTCGTGAAGCATGGCCTGTATTCCATAGATTGTCGCCGCCGTCGCTCGCAGCTTTGCGGCAGTGCACACCCTGGCGGCACACCGGCATCCACCCGCAACGCTATACCGACATCGAACAATAAATTGCCACCTGTCGCACGGTTTAGCGATATGGCGCCACCGCATCGAGCCAACCGTTGCGACAGGGCCGCTGCCGGTGTGCTGTAAGGTGTCAGCATGTCAAGCACCGTATTTTTCATCGTGATGCTGGGGGCCGTGCTGCACGCGACTTGGAATGCGATCGTGAAATCAGCGCCCGACAAGTTGCTCGGCACCATCATGATCACCGCCGTGTCCGCTGGGCTGTCATGCGCGATCCTTCCTTTTTTGACGGCGCCGACGCGGGCGAGCTTTCCCTACGCGGTCGCGTCGGCGCTATTCCAGATAATCTATTTCCTACTGGTGGCGCGGACTTATCAAGTTGCGGATATGAGCCAGACCTATCCGCTCATGCGGGGCGCCGCACCGCTGATCGTGGCAATTGTCAGCGCCTTCCAAATGAAAGAGGCTATTTCGTTGGTCGCCTGGATTGGCGTGACGGTCATATGCCTGGGGATCTTTAACATCGCATTGGGTAGCGGCCGCAATGCCCGTAAGGGCGTACGTCTGGCGCTGCTGAACGCGCTCGTGATTGCGGCTTACACGCTGATCGATGGACTTGGGGTAAGACGCTCGGGAGCGCCGGTCGCTTACACCCTCTGGGTGTTTCTGCTCTCGGGCGTGCCGCTGACTGTCTGGACGCTGGCGGTGCGAAGGTCCGCATTCATTCCCTATCTCGGCCGCTATTGGCGGCTGGGAATCATCGGTGGCATTGGCACGACCGCTTCCTATGGTCTGGCCTTGTGGGCAATGACGATGGCACCGATTGCGGTGGTCGCAGCGCTGCGAGAGACGTCGATACTTTTTGGTACTTTAATCGCCGGCATTGTGCTGCGGGAGCGCATTGCCGCACGGCGGATCCTCTGCGCCTGCATGATTGCGGCGGGCGCCGCCATTTTACGACTCGCCTAAATGACACATGCGCAGCGTATGGTGCACGAAGCGAGGTGACCGAGCCTCGAACCGATCACCCACCAACGAAAGCTCAACCGGCGCCCGGCGGTAACGATCGGTTATGCTTGGATGTTGAACCGCACGTAGCAATCCGCCGGATGAATTTGATCCGCGTAGGGAGATTTCGATGAATGACATGACACTGGATATGACCGTTGACAAGACTTTTACCGTAACGCACGAGATGGCCGGTAAGTGTCCATTCGGGGGCGATCGAGTTGGCGGGGCGTTCGGCAAGCCGCCTACGCTCGAAAACTGGTATCCCAATCGATTACGGGTTGAGCTCCTACATCAAAATGGTCTCTCCGCTGACCCTCTTGGCGCGGATTTCGATTACGCCGCTGCATTTGCGAAGCTCGACTTCGAATCGCTCAAGCGCGACATCAAGCAGTTTATGACGACGTCGGTCCCTTGGTGGCCGTCGGACTACGGTAATTACGGGCCGCAGATGATTCGAATGGCCTGGCACGCAGCGGGTACCTATCGAATTGCGGATGGACGTGGCGGTGCGGGGACGGCCGCGCAGCGCTTCGCCCCGATCAGCAGTTGGTGGGATAACGGCAACACCGATAAGTCGCGCCGGCTCCTGCAACCGATCAAGCACAAGTACGGCAATGGTCTGTCGTGGGGCGATCTCATGATCCTAACGGGCAATTGCGCGCTGGAAATCATGGGGTTCCCGACGTATGGCTTCGGCGGCGGACGGCTTGATGCATGGGAAGCCGACAATGCCACCTATTGGGGTCCCGAGATCTGGGATCCGAAAGACGTTCACAGCTTCGATAGCATGGTCACGCGCGACAAGCGCTGGCGCGGCAAGAATGGCGAGGCCGACTACGACCTCGAAAATCCCCTTGCCGCTTCGCACCAGTCACTCATCTATGTCAATCCGGAAGGGCCCTACGCGAGCGGCGATCCCATGGGCTCGGCACGCGACATTCGAGTCACCTTCACGCGCATGGCGATGAATGACGAAGAAACCGTGGCGCTCATCGCGGGCGGCCACGCCTTCGGCAAAAGCCATGGCATGGTGGCTGCGAGCGAGGTGGGTCCGCCGCCCGAAATTGCGCCGATGGAAGCCATGGGTCTTGGCTGGCACAACCCCAAGGGCCCCGGTTTCGCGCAATACACCATGACGAACGGCATCGAGGGGAGCTGGACACCGAATCCCACGCAATGGGACAACAGCTATCTCGAGAATCTGTTCAAATTTCAGTGGGAGCAAACCAGAAGCCCCGCCGGCGCGCTGCAATGGAAGGCGACCGATCCGAATGCACCGAAAACACCCGACGCGCACGTGAAGGGGCAGATGAATCCCCTCATGATGATGACCAGCGATATCGCACTCACGGTGGACCCGGAATATCGGAAGGTCTGTGAGAAATTTCTCGGCGATTTCGAAGCGTTCACCCAGGCGTTTTCCAAAGCTTGGTACAAGCTGACCCATCGCGACATGGGACCCAAGCATCGCTATTTGGGCCCGGAAGTGACCATCGAGGACGGCCTGCTATGGCAGGACCCGCTTCCCCCGCGGACGTATGAACTGGTGGGTGAAGCAGAGGTTGCCGCGTTGAAGCAGACCATCCTGGCGAGCGGTCTGTCGGTCTCCGATCTGGCTTTTACCGCCTTCTCCGCAGCCGCGACGTATCGCGACAGCGACAAGCGTGGCGGTGCCAACGGGGGCCGTCTGGCGCTCGCGCCGCAGAAGGATTGGCCGGTCAATAGGCGCGCCGCCCCGGTGGTCGCCAAGTTGCTCAGCGTCATGTCCGACTTCAACGACAAGCAATCCTCCGGCAAGAAGATCTCGCTGGCCGATTTGATCGTGCTCGGTGGCTGCGTTGCCATCGAGAAGGCGGCGAAAGATGCCGGTGTCGACGCTCCCGTTCCGTTTACGCCAGGTCGTGTGGATACGACGCAAAAGCTCACCGACATCGAGATGTTCGAATGGTTGAAGCCCATTGTCGATGGTTTCCGTAATTTCGTCGGCGAAGACTTCAAGCAGATTTCGCAGGGCGTTGCGCCCGAGGAGTTATTCCTCGACAAGGCCAACCTGATGACGCTCACCGCTCCCGAGTGGACCGTCCTGACGGGCGGGTTACGGGTGTTGAACGTCAATCATGATGGATCGACTACCGGCGTGTTCACGGACAAGGTCGGCGTTTTGACCAACGACTTTTTCGTCAATCTGACGGACACGGACCTCGTTTGGGAAAAGCTGGACGATACAGGAATGAGCTTTGCCCTCAAGGGTCGCGAAACCGGCGCGACAAAGTTTACGGCGACCCGCAACGACTTGGTGTTTGGATCGAATTCGCAGTTGCGTTCCATCGTCGATGTATACGCCGGCAGCGATGGCCATCAGCGCTTCGTGCGGGATTTCATCAAGGTTTGGGACAAGGTGATGATGCTCGATCGTTATGATGTGAAGGGCCATAAACGTTACGGGACCTTGGCTGCCTGAACCATCGGCATCGCGGACGGCAGCATTGCTGTTTGCTACGGCGCTCCTAATCAGCAATGTCGGCTGGAGCGCCGGCTTTCCCCGACGCCCGCCGACCCGGCTGCTGAGATCGTCGTCACGGCGCCGTGTGACCGAACCCGCGGTGGCGTCGAGTCGCTCCTGGAATTGTCCCCTTCAGAACTCGACGCCTCCCGGGCGAACCATCGCGCTGACGATAGGGAAAGTAATTTATGTCTAGCCGAAGCGATTACGTTCAGGGAGCGCCGGCGGCGGATGGACCCCAGGCGCGGGGGAACCGATTCTAGAAATTCCGCTGGGCGAGTTTATCCGGTGCCTGTCGGCTCACGAACATTGGCATGGCGAGGTGCATACCACTTCATGAAGATCAGACGATTTCAGCAATCCGACATGGAGGCAATCGCAGCGATCATTCTCTCGGTGTTTCGTGATGGAGCGACCTATGCGATCGACCCTGACATCAGCGAGGCAGATGCCCTTGCCTACTGGCTATCCTCCGACAAGGAGACCTTCGTCGCTGAAGACTATGGAGCGATCGTCGGCACGTACTACATGCGTACTAATCAGGCCGGTGGCGGTCGCCACGTTTGTAACTGCGGCTACATCACCGACGCAAGAACGATCGGTCGCGGGATAGCCCGCGCCATGTGCCTGCATTCATTGAACCATGCCCGCTCGTGCGGATACCGCGCGATGCAGTTCAACTGCGTCGTTTCAACGAATGAGCGCGCTGTGCGCCTATGGCAGTCACTCGGCTTCGAGATCGTCGGTCGCTTGCCGGGAGCATTTCGCCACCCGACTCATGGTTTCGTGGACGCCTTGGTTATGTATCAAACATTGTGAAGGAACGTATTGGTCGCCATGACTTGATTTTGGAAAAAATGAGCCACGGCCGCCGGGCTTGAGTGCGCGATTGCTCACTATTGAACGAATCGTTCGTAGTTGCGTGCAAACAGCGCCACTGCGGCGATCGCGCCGATCCTTTCAACCTCGGCTTGCACCCAACCGTGCCCGTAAGGAAATCGTTGAGCGAGGCCTTCCGCGATCAAAGACCTGCCCAACGAGGGATTGGTCGCAAGATGTATCGACCCGTCGAGGTGGATATGGCCAAGTTCGTCCTCGCCCACGTAAAAGTCGATTCCATCGACGCGGGAGCTGTCGTAGAGGTCCCAATGCGCCGTCGAAACCACTCGGGGCCAACCGGCGACAGTTGCCGCCACCGAGGCCATGATTCCATCGAGGATCGGCGGCGGAGCGATCGGTCCTTTACTGGCACGATCGAGTGTTCCTTGTGTCTGTTCCATCATTCGAGACTCCTGCTATCAAGGTTGACGCATAACGCCGTGTTGAAGGCGGCGTGATCGTGTCGATTAGCCAAGGCCAGCATGCTTTACGACATCCTCGCACCACTGACCGTCCGCGATGTATTCTTGGTGATCTGCGGTTCGACGTAGTCCAGGCCGTTATCCTTGCCAATCAGCGCCGCCCAGCCCATCCGAGATTATTCGAGCAACGACTCGGCGCCCAGTGCGCCCATCCGGCGTACCCACGGGCCATATTTTTACATGCACATGCCTAGTCCAGAAGAACGCGCCTTGTTGCCCGGTATTCTCGACAATATTGAGCATGCTGTCGAGTCTGTCAACAGGTGAAAATGCCTACTCCAAATCAATTTACCGCAATGTCGAATTACAAAAAAAGTCCAAACTGCCTCGCGCTAATGTAGAAGCACGGGCGCAATCTAGCGGCGCCATCGGATGTGCAGATAGCGCGCTATTGACTGAATACGGCGGCGAGAGGCCTATTTGTACTGATAGTCGACCTGGATACCGCTGGTACGCGGCCGCTGACTGATGCTCTCGTAAGCCGTGGGGCTGCGCTGCGGCACTCCCCGGTTGTTGCCTACGTTGTCCGAGTAAAGCATCACGCGCCAATGCGAGGGCGCTATCACTGTGAAGCTCGTGCGGGCTGTCGTGATGCTGTCGCTCTCCTGGACGTTTGGCGGCAGATCCATGCCGACGCGTGCCGAAGTAGTGGTCTGCAGCGAGGTGTAGCGCGCGAGGGCCGCCACTTGTCCCGCCCAGCCGTCCACCAGCGGGAAGTCGTACGCCGCCGTGGCACCGGCGGTGTAGGCCGGGGAATCGTCGATGCGAGCTCCCTTCGCAAACAGCAACGAGCCACTCGAAATGACGGCTGTATCCTCGGTCAACCCGTTCCAGCTAAAGTTGATACCTAACGACAGGCCTTGGATCGGTCTGAGTGTGGCTGCAAAGTCCACGCCCAGGCCACTGGCGGAATTGCCGTTCACGGGAGCAACGACATAAGCCGTGCTGCCCGCCACTGCGATACCTAGGGTCTGCTGCAGATTATCCCATTTCATGTAATAGATGGCCGCATCGAAGGAAAAGCGGTTATCCCATAGAACGCCCTTCCCGCCAATTTCATAATTGTGCAACTTGTCGGGTTTGACGGACGGGAAGCTCGGCGCTTCCAACTGTACGAGTTCGTCCTCGGGAAAGCCGCTACGGAACCCCTCTGAGTAAGACGCGTACATGGTGTAGTCGTGACTCGGGTACCAGCTCAGCACGACACGGGGGGTAATCGCGTGATAGATGTCGTCCGTGCGCAGCAACGGTGTTCCTGGCGCCTCACCAAAAAGGATTAACTGTTTAATCCCGACGTCATCGTGGAAGTAACGAGCACCCGCCGTCACCTCAAACTTATCGTCTAAGAACTTCCGACCCACCTCACCGTAGATCGCTGTCGAACGCGAGGTATCATCCTCGTCAAAGGGCGCAGGAATGAGAGTTCCCAACGTCTGGTAAGTGCGGTCACTCGCGTTACGAAAAAATCCGCCCGCCTACCAACGCCACGGTCCATCGATTTTAGAATTTAGGGTGATTTCTTCCGCAAACACCCTCGATGTCTGCAGGGTGGTAAGCGGGGGATCATACGCAGTGGAACCGGGCGTCGTGTCGATAGAGCCATTGTTCGCAAAAGTGAAATAGCTGCTGGCACTGGAAATCGTGAACCACGGCAAGCTGTAGTCAATCTTCGCGTCATACGCGCTGAAGCGCGAATCAATGAACTGGTCCTGAATCGAGGCCTGGTAATTGTTGGTCCCTTCCGGCGGCGCTCCGTAGTTAGCTTCTTCATGCGTTGCGCCCAACTTGATGCTCAAATCGTCGATGGGCAGGGCGGTGACCTTGAAGCGAATATTCTTGACGTCGCCGTCGTTGCTGTTGTTCTGGAGAGGCGTGTTGATCCAGCCGCTGTCGTGCCGATCGCCGACGACGAGTCGAGCCGCCAGTTTCCCGTCCACGATGGGTACGTTGACCGCCGCGTCCGATTCGTAGTTGCCGCCGCCGCTGGTCGTGGTCGAGCTGCCACCCCGAGCCTTGAAATCGAATTCATTCACGTCTGCGTCGTTCGTCAGCACGCGCACCACACCGTTCAATGCGCTCGCGCCGTACAGGGTTCCCTGCGGGCCGCGCAACACTTCGATGCGGTTCAAGTCGTAAGAGTTGGCGTCAGGTTGTACGGCAGATCGCACCAATCCGAACGGTACGGAATCGAGGTAATAGGCGATCGCGCTCGGGCCGGCGAACAGATCACCCGCCGCGGTGACGCCGCGAATGGTCAGGCGCGTTTCGCCGCCTTGCGCCGTGGTGTTGACGGCAACGCCGGGCACCATGCCCAGTGCGTCCGAGACGCTCTGGATGCTCGACTTGTCGAGCTCGGCACCACCCATCACCGACAGGGAGATCGGCACGTCTTGAATGCGTTGTTCGCGTTTCTGCGCCGTGACGACTACTTCGTCCAAGGACGCATTTGTCGATGTGGTGACAGGAGTGGTATCGGCCGGCGTGGCCGCAGCATCGGCCGCTGCCGGCCCAGCGTACGCAGGCGAGGCGGCGAAAGGAAATGCAGTGCTGAGAATAACCGCAACGCTAAACCGCAACAGCGGTGGTTTCATATTCCATTCCATCCCTTAAAATTTAAAATTATGCGAATCGAGATGCGAGGCACAGAAGACAAAAAACAGCTTGAACGTACATGCGCGCCGCGCGGAGTGTCAACGCCTGTCACCGGTCATCAGCGGGCGATGATGGTTGCCGTCGGCATCGACCATCGCGCGCAGGCCGACGAGGTTCGGGGCACAGAACAGCGTCGGGCACAAAAGCGCTTGCAGCTTGTAATGGATGTTCATGGGTGGTGGATGTTCATGGACTGAAGTCGCGCAGTCGTCTGACCGTTCCGGCGTCAAGCCGCTTGATGAGCGCAACCACCAAACTGACTGTCTGGTCGAAATCCCCGCGATCCATCACACCGTTGTGCGCGTGGGTGTAGCGGACCGGCACGACGATGTTCACGGTGGGAACGCCGCCATTCGATGCCTGGATTGCGGACGAATCGTCACCGTAGCCCCTGACCAGATCGAACTGCAGCGGAATTTTTTCCGCCTTCGCGATCTCCCTGACCAGGGCGACCAGTCGGCGATTCGGCTGCTCGTCAAAATCGTATAGGAAGACCCCCGGTCCCGCTCCCAGACGTGCTTGCGTCTCCTCCGGCTGCGCGCCGGGAACATCCCCCGCAACTCCCCCCTCGATGGCGATCCCAATCTCCGGGCGCACGACGTCCGCGGCCGTATGGGCTCCTCTGAGGCCTGTCTCCTCTTGCGTCGTTGCGGCAACGAGCAAGGTGTTGGGATGGCCCTCCGCCGCGAGCCGCCGCATCGCCTCGATCACCACCGCACACCCGACGCGATCGTCCCAGGCTTTTCCGAGGTAGCGCTGCGTGCCGTTCAGCACGGCAAACGGCGAATCCGGCGTCACCGGGTCCCCGGGCTCAATGCCGAGCGCGGCCACCTCTTGGCTGTTCTTGGCGCCGACATCCAAAAAAATATCATCGCGCGGGAACACCTTGCTCCGATCCTCGGCCGGCAAGACATGAATGTCGCGGATTCCGGTGACGGCACGCACCGGGCCCTTGGTACCGGCAATCGACCAACGTTGACCTACCAATGCCTGATCGAGCCAGCCACCGACCATCTGCATCGAGAGAAACCCGTCAGGAGTGATCCGCCGAACGATGCCGCCGAGTTCATCCATGTGCGCGTCGAGCATGATTCGCGGACCCGCCGCCCCATTTTGCGCGATCACCGAACCCAGGCCGTCGTAACTGAGCTGCGTGGAGTACGGCTTCAATTCCTTTACCATGATCTTCCGCACATCCTCCTCGTAGCCGGACGGTCCCGCCGCGTCGGATAGGGATTGCAACAACGTCTCCACCCGGTCATGGGCGAGCGTCGGCGGCGCAGTACCCAGACCCACCGCGCAGAACCCGAAGGCCCACAGCGCGATGATGAAGTCACACGATCGATGTTGTCTGAACATGTCTCTCCTCGGGCTTGCGCATGGTCAATGATGGATACCGCACTCGGTGCGAGCCGCGTTACTTCGGCGGCGAGCCCGGATTTGCGCCATAGCGCTGAAACCAACTCATCATGTAGAGCTGAGTCCGCATCCAGTTGGACGGCTTGGTATTGGCCGTACCGTGATACTCGCCGTCGAAGCGAAGTAGAGCCGTTGGCACGCCCCGCATTTTGAGAGCGGCGTAAAACTCTTCGGTTTGCGCAATTGGGGTGCGCCGGTCAAGCTCTCCGGTCATCAACAACGTCGGAGTGTGCACGTTGCCGACGTGCATCAGCGTCGACTCGGCCAGCCAATCGCTGGAATCTTCCCAGAATGGTTTCTTGAAGAAACGATACGCGAACAACGGGATATCCGTCTCTCCCGCCATGCTGATCCAGTCTGTCACGGGGCAGCGCACCGCCGCGGCGGCGAAGCGGTCGGTATGACTGATCACCCAGCTGGAGAGGACGCCACCACCGCTGCAGCCGGCGACGAACATGTGGGATTCATCGATATTGCCCCGCTTGACGACTGCATTCACACCGGCCATCAAATCGTCGTAGTCGGGGCCTGGATAGTGTCTGGCAATGGCGTTGGAAAATGCGTTCCCATAGCCGGTCGAACCGCGCGGATTGAGATACAGCACCACGTATCCATTGGCCGCGAAATTCTGGAACGAGGCATTGAAGCCGACGTCGTACATGGCGTACGGTCCGCCGTGGATCTCGAGCAACAGGGGATACTGCCGCGACGGGTCGAAGTCGGGCGGCTTGACCACCCAGCCTTGAATATGCGCCCTCTCGGTGGATTCGAACTGTATCTCCTCGACCTTGGCAAGTTCAATCGAGCGCAGCAGCTCGTCGTTCAAGTGGGTCAGCCGTTGCGCGGCGTGCGCCGAATGCGGGCTGATGAGTTCGACGTCGCCCGGCGAGATGGGTTCCGACCGCACGGCCACGATACCGCCACGACTCGCGTCGGGCCAACTCACCACTTCGGCGCCCTGCGTCAATTGTTTGATGCCACCCTTGGCGGACCAGGAATAGAGATGAACGCTGCCGTGGTCCTCGGCCGTGAAATAAACGGCGCTGCCATCCGCGGCCCAGACCAGGTTCTCCGGCTCACGATCGAATCCGCCGGAGCGCAAGGTCGCATTCGATCCGTCCACTGACATCGTATAGAGCTCGGAGAGGCGATAGCCGTCGCCATTCTTGGGGAAGCCTACATAGGCGATGCTCTTGCCATCCGGAGAGAGAGCCGGTCGGCGCCAGCTTCCCGGAATCGTAATCAGACGCCGGATTGCGCCGTTCCCGAGATCGACCAGGTAGATGTAGCACTCCTGATCGTTACGATCGGTATCACCTTCTTTAAAACCTTCGACGATCGCCGAGCGGCCATCCGGTGTGAATGCCCAGTCGACCGGATCCAGGTACTCATAAACGCTTTCGGAGATGCTCCACTCGCCGCTGGTGATTTGCCGCGGTTCACCGCCATCCGCCGCGACGAGAAACAAATGCCGAAAACCGCGGTCGGTGAGCCCGATGTGGTCCCGCCGGAAGTGCAGACGCTCGGTAAAACGCGGCGTGCTGGCCCATGTCGCGCCTTCCGGCGCGGCAGGAAGATCGATGGTCCATTTTTCCGGATTCGGTACCAGCATGCCGAAGCCGATCGAACGTCCGTCCGGAGACCAGTGCAAGTTTGCGGGTGCCTGGGATCCCCAGGTGATCTGGGATGCCGGACCCGGCACATCCAGGTGATGCACGAAAATCTGAACTCCGCCCTGCCCTTGCGCGAGGTACGCGAGGCTCTTGCCGTCGGGAGACCAGACCGCACCGCTGCCCTTGGCCAGAAACCGGTGATGTTGGCCGTCGACACCGACGATCCATACGGCTGTCTGCGGGGTGTCCGCCAATTTGTCCACCCGGGTTCTGGTGTAGACGACCTGCTTGCCGTCGGGCGAGATCTGCGGATGGCTGGCGGACTCGAGGTCGAGATACCGCCCCACCGTAAACCGACCGGGCGATCCCGCATCGGTTGCGGCGTTCGCAGGGGTGGCCCCTAAGAAAGCGATCGCGGCAAGCGCGATGCGACCGAACATCCGCAGGAACGTCAAGATGGGCGCCCCTGACCGACTCCACCCTGCATCCCTCGCATTGCGAGGTGCATCATGTGCAACGTTCGCAACATGACCGATTGCATCCAATCGATCGTTGCGGGGAAAAAGAATTCGACGAGTTCGCGGCGAATGGCATCGCCGTAAACAGCCCATGAGGTCTTCAGTCGCTGCAGGCGACAGTCGTCGACTTGTAGATCGAGCAGAGCCGCGAGCTTGCCGGTGCCGAATTCGACGCCCAGGCTGGTCACCTCGCACGGAAGTTCCGCGGCGAACCAGCTGAGGATGTTGCCGTGGATCTCATACGGCACAGCGTCCGCTTCGGTCACGGTCACCACTCCGGGTCCGAAATACGTTCGAGCACGGCCGACGGCAGACGACTGCGCCGATTCGGCACACAGCAGAGTTCCGTAGCCGAACGGTCCGAGTCCCGTGTGAATGTCGAGTACGACGACGCGCCGTGCCGACATCGCGTGAGCCGCCACAATACGGCGCAGCGTGCTGTTCGACCACGTCGGCGCGGTGCCGCCGAAGCCGACCCCATCGGCGTGTCGGTGCTGCCCGGAGAACAGTGCGGCTGCCAGACCTTGTTCACCATGAGCTTGGCGAAAGGCGGCCAGGGCCGGATCTGCGGCGGCTCTGATCGGGTTCGGCGGATCTGTCACAATGTCGTGGACCGCCTCGTACAGCGGATTCGCGGCCAGAGTTTGACTGAAATCGCGGAAGTTCCGGTTCAAATCCACATTGTCTTCCGTTTGCCGGCGTGACCACGCACACCCCCAGGGATTCAACATGTGCACCAGCACGACCGCGGTATCGGGCGGTAATGAAGCGCTGTCGTGAAGTCGCAGCCACGCGACCTGACAGCCGGATCCAGCGAGACCCTCGAGGCCGTGCGTACCGGAGATCACGATGAGCAGGTTCCCTGCGTCAGAGGGACCGACGATTGCCACATCGATTGCCAGCTCTTCGCCATGAGGTCCCTGCAACGGGTGCAGATAGGCCGAGACGGGAATGCCGACGTCAGTGCAGGCAGCGCGAAATAACGCACGGCCCTCGGCATAGTTCGAGCCAAAGCACTGCGGTGCAGACTCTAGAATGGTTGCCCATGTGTTCACCAAAACCTCCGCATCTCTCAGGCAGGGCAGTACCTTAGTGCACGCGCTTTACGGGTCCAAACGCAGCTGGCTCTGCGTTATCACGGTGCATTTGTAGTTTATTGAGGTCCAATAGGGTGCGCGTAGATCCTGCGCGCAGTCGCATTCCCGGCGCGGGGCCCATCGACATGTCGGCGCGCAAAGAATCCTCAGGTTGAGGAGACGCGTCAGGTTGAGGAGAGTTACGAATGGTGGGGGTCGGATGCATTGATCGTGTTTGACTTCTAACGTCGCTGGCCGCATCTTGAAAGCGTTGCCGATGAGAGCGGCAGCACTCATCGGATTCGATTGCATTCAGTGAGTCAATGACAAAGGGGCGGCTTGAACATCGACACGAGCAATCCAAACACACAGACGCGTCTCAAGAACTGGAGCGACATCCAGTACGTCATTGCCACGGCGAAGCTGGGCAGCTTCCATTCGGCAGCGAGCGCGCTGTCAACCAATCAGTCGACGGTCGGACGACGCGTCGCGCGCTTCGAGTTCAGCCTGGGTACGAAGATCTTCGAACGTCATTCGACGGGCATGCGGTTGACGGCGGCGGGAAAGATACTCATTGACAAGGCGATGCTCATGGAAGAGGCCGCCAGGGACATCGAATCGAGTTTGCTCGCCTTTGATTCGCGGCCCTCGGGTACGGTGCGGTTGTTCGTGACCGAAGGCGTCGCACAGCTGTGGCTGGTCCGGGTTCTCTCGGACTTCTGCCAGGTGCATCCGGGCGTGAACATCGATCTCGTGACCAATCGTGGCGGCCTCGACCTGTCTTCACTCGAAGCCGACCTGGCGGTATTCATCGAGCGGCCAAGAAATCCGCGCCTGATCGCCTACAAGATAGTCAAGGTCGAACATTCGCTCTTCATGTCGCGCGCCTATGAAGAGAGATTCGGCCGACCGCGAAAGCTCGACGAGCTGAGTAAACATCAATTTGTCGATTACGTTCCGTATGGCGTCTGCACCGACCTCGCCTGGTGGAACAAGCGTCTGCTGCCCGATCATCAAATCAAATTGCGGGTGGATTCGGCATCCGTTTACGTCGCTGCCATTCGCAATGGCATCGGAATCGGTTTACTGCCTAATTTCTACAAGCATGCCGCTTCGGACCTGATTGCGCTGCCGCTGGTCACCGATAGCCATGTGAACCTTTGGATGGTTTCCCGCCCGATCGCCAATAAATCGCATCGGGTCAAGATACTGCTGCAATTCCTTCGGGAACGGTTCAACGAGGATCGGGTGAGCTGGTTCGGCGCGTGATCAACAGCACGAGCAGACTCAACCCGCAGCAGGACATGACATACCAGGTGGGAGAGAGCGGATTGCCCGTGGACGCGATCAAACCGGTCGCGATGAGCGGCGCAAATCCACCAAAGACGGTGACGGCGAGGTTGTAGGCGACGCCCACGCCGGAGGAACGCGCGCCCACCGGAAACAACTCGGCGAGCGCGGCGGGCGCAGGACCGATGAACAATGCCGCCAACGCCGCGAAGATCACCTGGAACGTCGCAAGCGCAACACCAGTCGGATGGCTCAGGATATAGTTGAAGCCAGGCAAAATCAGCAGCTCGATGGCCAACGCCGCGACAATCATCGGTCGATAGCGTCCCCAGCGATCCGACAAATGTCCGGCGACGGGGGCGCCACCGAGGAATACAGCGAGCGCAATGCTGTTGCTGAACAGCGTGGTGCTGATCGGCAACTTGAGCACCGTATGCCCGTACAACGGCACGTAGAAGAAGAAGAAATACGTCGCGACGGTCCAGATGATGGTGATGCCAAGCCCGCGCACGACCGCGGCACGATGTGTCCGCCACAGCACGACCAGAGGCGACGCCGGAGCGCGTCCCTCATGAACGAACGCCTGCGGCTCATCGACGCGCTTGCGAATGTATATGGCCAGGGGCACGATCACCACGCTCGCGAGGAACGGCAGTCGCCAACCCCAGGCGTTCAATTGCATGGGCGGCACGACCGCCGACACGACAGCGGCTGACAAGGCGCCGATCAGCAGCGCGCCTGCCTGGCTTACGGCCTGCCAGCTGGCAAAGTAACCCGCCCGACCCACCGACGCCTGCTCCGTCAACATGGCGGTAGCACCGCCCACGACACCGCCCGCCGCAATCCCTTGTATGAGTCGAGCGAGGACGACGAGCAGCGGCGCCGCGGTGCCAATGACGGCATACGGGGGAATCAATCCGATCGCCACCGTGGCGCCGCCCATCAAGGCATAAGTAACCAGCAGCACAAGCTTTCGGCCGCGCCGGTCACCTAGAACACCGAACACCATGGCGCCGATCGGCCTGGTCAGGAACCCGACGCCGAACGCGCCAACCGACAGCAGCAGCGATGCAGTCGGATCGTTCGTGGGAAACATCATCTTCGC
>CAZZXZ010000066.1:0-18556 GCA_964658135.1 uncultured Acetobacteraceae bacterium
CGGCGAGTTGCAGGGCGGCGCCGCGCGAATCCGCGCTCAGGGTGCGTGGATCGATGCCTGCGCCGCGACAAAACGCATGCAGGTCGGCTTCATAGGAGGACGTCTGCGGCGCGGTCGCGGTCGCGGTTGCGGTTGCGCCAGCGGCGGGGCCTTGCGGGGCATGCGTGCGGGTCGGGGTCGGCGGTTCCATCTTCAGGGGGCGCGTCATCATGTGCCACGGCGTGCCCGCCTGATCTTCGTCCTCCGGCGAAGCCGGCGCGGTCGCGGATTCGACGCCCATGCCTACCGGTTCCAGACCGCTCGAATCCAGCAGCTCGCTCAGATCGAGTTCGGACCCCAGATCGCCCGCAGTCGATTTTTTAACGGCCGAGGACGGGGCGTGACCGTCGTAGGCGACGATCGCGCTGCGGTCCGGTGGGAAATCATTGCCCTTGTCGATGCTGACCAGCAGATCGTACTCGCCCACCCGAACGCGATCGCCGTCCTTCAGCGCATAATCGTGGTACTTGCCCAACGGCACCTTCGCCCCGTTGATGTAGGTACCGTTCGAACTGGTATCGACCAGCACGTATGATCCGGCTCGGAAATCGACGCGCGCATGTTTGCCCGAGAGGTATCGCTCGGGGTCGGGTAGAATCCACTCGTTGTCCGAGTTGCGTCCGATGCTGCCGCCATGCACGCCAAACACCTTGGTCGATGCCGTCCCGAGGCGGCTGCCGTGTTCTCCGACGACGCTTAAACGCAAGGTCATAGTCTAAGTACCCGTATACTAAGAGGAAATGTTAACAATGCCGGTAGCCTCCTAAGTGGCCGCGAGTCACATTTTCAAAGTTCTTTTCGTAAATCAGGGAAAGGTGTACGAGATCTACGCCCGCAAGGTGAGTCATGGCAACCTCTTCGGTTTCATCGAGGTGGAGGAACTCGTTTTCGGTGAGCGTTCCAGCGTGGTCGTCGATCCCGCCGAGGAGAAGATCAAAGCCGAATTCAACGACGTCAAGCGTACCTACCTGCCCATGCATTCCGTATTGCGTATCGACGAAGTCAAGAAACAGGGCGTCAGCAAGATCGTGGCTCTCGAAGGGTCGAACGTAGCTCAGTTTCCGGTCCCCATCTATACGCCGGGCGGTGATTCGAACGCCCGTAAATAGCCCACAGTTCTGGTAAAAATTCGCATGTTAAGCTTGCTGGGCGCCGCGGCGCTGTCGAAGTTCCGCATCGACAAACTGCTGACCGAGCTGCAGGCGGTCGACCCGCGCATCGTCTCGCTCCACTCGCGCCATATGCATCTGGTCGACGTCGACCAATCTTTGGACGAGCACGAGCTCGAAGTACTCGGCAAGTTACTGCGCTATGGTCCGAGTTTGCCAGGCTCCGAGGATCGTGGACGCCAGCTGTTGGTCACCCCTCGACGAGGTACCGTGTCGCCCTGGTCGAGCAAGGCCACGGACATCGCACACGTGTGCGGCCTGCGCGCGATCAAGCGCGTCGAGCGCGGCACCTTGTATTTCATCGAGGCGACGGGCACCCCGTCGAGCGACACGTGGCTGCGGCTCGGCTCGCTGCTGCACGATCGCATGACCGAATCGGTATGGTTGGGTGAGCCCTCGGTGCCGCTCGATCCTCAGGATTTTTTCCATGCGGCTGCGGCGCGACCTTTGCGCATCGTCAGGCTCGGCTCGAATGGTCATGCTGCGTTGGCGGCGGCGAACCTGCATTGGGGACTGGCCCTGTCGGACGATGAGATCGACTATCTGGTCACCGTGTTCGCGCGGCTGCAACGAGATCCCACCGATGTGGAGCTGATGATGTTCGCGCAGGCGAACTCGGAACATTGTCGGCATAAAATATTCAACGCGCAGTTCGTGGTCGACGGTGTCGTCATGCCGATGTCGCTGTTCGACATGATTCGAGCGACCCATTTGCAGAACTCGGCGGGTGTCTTGTCCGCGTATCGCGACAACGCCGCCGTGATCGAGGGCAGCAGCGCCGTGCGGTTCTTCCCCGATCCCGTCACGCGGCGCTACGAAGGCGTGACGGAAGCGGTCGATATCCTCATCAAAGTGGAAACCCACAACCATCCCACCGCCATCTCGCCGTTTCCCGGCGCCGCGACGGGTTCCGGCGGAGAGATTCGCGACGAAGGGGCCACCGGTATCGGTGCGAAGCCGAAAGCCGGTTTGACGGGATTTTCCGTGTCGAACTTGAAGATCCCCGGGATGCTGCAGCCGTGGGAGCGGGAGTACGGCAAGCCCGAGCGCATCGCATCCGCACTCGAGATCATGCTGGCCGCGCCGTTGGGCGCAGCCTCCTTCAACAACGAATTCGGACGCCCGGCGACGTGCGGTTATTTCCGGACCTTCGAGCAACGCTCGCACGAGGGCGCGCGCGAGGTGACCCGCGGTTATCACAAACCCATCATGATCGCAGGCGGCCTAGGCAACATCCGGCGCGGCGATGTGGAGAAGCGCGACGTCGTGATCGGCGCGCCGTTGGTGGTTTTGGGCGGTCCGGCCATGCTGATCGGATTGGGCGGCGGGGCGGCCTCGTCGGTGGGTAGCGGGCAGAGCACGTCCGACCTGGATTTCGCCTCGGTGCAGCGCGGCAACCCGGAAATTCAACGCCGCGCTCAGGAAGTCATCGATCGGTGCTGGGCCATGGGCGACGCCAACCCGATTCTGTTGATTCACGACGTGGGGGCGGGGGGGCTTTCCAATGCCTTGCCCGAAGCCATCGCGCACAGCCGGCGTGGTGGCCGCATCGACCTGCGCAAGATTCCGAGTGCGGAAGCCGAGCTCTCGCCGATGGAAATCTGGTGCAACGAGGCTCAGGAGCGTTACGTGGTGGCATTGGTGCCGGGTAGCACCGCCGTTTTCGCCGCATTGTGCGAGCGGGAGCGCTGTCCCTACGCGGTGGTTGGCGAAATCACCGGCGATGGGCAGCTGTGCGTCGTCGATCCGCTGGCGAAGACGGCGCCGGTGGACCTCGCCATCGATACGCTGTTGGGCAAGGCCCCGCGGATGCTGCGCGACGTGCAAGGCCTGCCGAAGAGCCCGACGGTGCTGTCCACGGTCGGCACGACCTTGCGCGACTCGCTGGACCGGCTGCTGTGTCTGCCTACCGTCGCGGATAAATCGTTTCTCATCACCATCGGGGATAGGAGCGTCGGTGGACTCATCAGTCGCGATCAAATGGTCGGCCCATGGCAGGTACCGGTTGCCGATGTGGCGGTTTCTCTGGGCGATTACGTCGGGTACACGGGCGAAGCCATGGCGATGGGCGAGCGCTCTCCCGTGGCGGTCTTGAGCGCGCCGGCATCCGGACGCCTCGCGGTGGCCGAAGCCGTCACCAACATCATGGCTGCGGACGTGCGCACGCTCACCGATATTCGGCTATCTGCAAACTGGATGGCGGCCTGCGGAGAGCCGGGGGAGGATGCGGATCTATATGCGACGGTGCGCGCCGTCGGCGTGGAGCTATGTGCGTCCCTCGGCATGACCATCCCCGTCGGCAAGGATTCTTTGTCCATGCGGACGGCCTGGAGCGATGCCCGAGGCGCGCATATGGTGGTTGCGCCGGTGTCATTGGTCGTTTCGGCTTTCGCCCCCGTGTCGGATGCGCGCCGCACGCTGACACCGCAATTGAATTTGAGCGAGCCGTCGCGGCTGCTGCTGGTGGATCTGGGCGGCGGCGCGAACCGCCTGGGCGGCTCGTGCTGGGCGCAGGTCATGGAGCGAACCGGCGGCGAACCGGCGGATCTCGACGATCCCGCCCGCTTGCGCCGGTTTTTCGATGCCGTTCGCGAACTCAAGGATCGCAGTTTGTTGCTCGCCTACCATGATCGGTCCGACGGCGGCCTCTTGGTGACGCTGCTGGAAATGGCGTTCGCCGCTCGTTGCGGCCTCGAAATCGATCTGACCAACGGCATTGACGTCATCGCCGCCTGTTTCAGCGAGGAACTCGGCGCGGTGTTACAGGTGTCGACGCGAGAGGTCGGTGCCGCGCGCACCGTTTTGCAGCGCCACGGGTTTGCCGCCGACGTGCACGACGTCGGTCGGCCGGTGGATGAACGCTCGCTGCGCATCGCCTCACAGGGTGATGTGGTCTACACCGAGACGTTGGTCGACCTGCATCGGCGCTGGAGCGAAGTATCGTTCCGTATGCAGGAGTTGCGCGACAATCCGGCGTGCGCGCGTGAGGAATATTCGCGTCTGTTGAACGCCCACGATCCCGGTCTGCACGCGACGTTGACCTACGACCCGGCGGACGACGTCACGGCGCCCTACATCGCCAACGGCGCACGGCCGGCCGTTGCCATCTTGCGGGAACAAGGAGTGAACAGTCAGACCGAAATGGCGGCGGTATTCACGCGCGCAGGCTTCGATGCGTACGACGTGCACATGACGGACATCCTGACGGGGCGCGTGCGCCTGGCGCGATTCCACGGGCTGGTTGCCTGCGGCGGCTTTTCCTATGGGGATGTGCTCGGCGCGGGCGAAGGTTGGGCGAAATCGATTCTGTTCAACCGTCTCGCGCGTGACGAGTTCTCGGCGTTTTTCGCCAACCCAGCGAGCTTTACCCTGGGTGTTTGCAACGGTTGCCAGATGCTGTCGGCGTTGAAGGAATTGATCCCCGGCGCCGCTGGATGGCCGCGTTTCGTCCGCAATCGATCGGAGCAATACGAAGCGCGCCTCAGTCTGGTCCGGGTACCGCGATCGAATTCGGTATTGTTGGCGCAAATGCACGATTCGGTGCTGCCCATTGCCGTGGCGCACGGTGAGGGTCGCGCGGAATTCGCGCCGCATTCCGGGCCGCGCGAACTGCTCGAGCACGGACTCGTGTCGCTGCAATTCGTTGATCACCACGAGCAACCGACCGACCTCTATCCGTTCAACCCCAACGGCTCGCCATTGGGCCTGGCCGGACTGTGCAGCCTCGACGGTCGTGTCACCGCGTTGATGCCGCACCCGGAACGGGTGTTCCGTTCGGTGCAGAACTCCTGGGTGGATAGGTCATGGGGGGAAGATGGGGGTTGGATGCGCCTGTTTCGCAATGCGCGAGTGTTCGTCGCTTGAATGAACTTTACCCGCCGACCTCGGTCGTTTATTCACACGAACACAGAGGATCATGCAATGCATCGATGGGCGGCTTATTTGGCAACACTGGTCGTTCTCGGCACGTGGACGGCAGGTGCGGCACAGGCGGACAACTTACTCGGGTTGTATGCAGGGGCGGGGGTGGGTGAATCGACGGTGCGCAGCGACTATGGGTTCGATCCGGATTATCCGACCGGGTCGCATCCGCATCATACGGCGTGGAAAGTGGTGGCCGGCATCAGGCCCCTTCCGTTCGTGGGCGCGGAAGCCGAGTACATCGACTTCGGACATTCGGACCGCTCCGACGGCTATTCGGTGACCAACGGCGACGACGCCGATTCGCATCCCAAGGCCGGCGTTTTGTCGGCGGTCGGTTACCTGCCTCTGCCGTTCGTCGATCTATTTGCCAAACTCGGCGTGGCGCGTCTGGAGACCAACGTCTACAACCCATCTCAGGGTACGTGCGGGACCGGCGATTCGGGTAGCGCCTGCGGTGTCTACTCGATCAGGCAAAGCGAGTCGCAAACCAAGGTGGCTTATGGTGCCGGCGTGCAGGCGCATTTTCTGGGCCTGGCCGTCCGCGGCGAGTACGAGCGCATCAGCTCGAGCTATGGCGACCCGGATGCCTACATGATCACCGCGACCTGGACGTTCTGAGGGCCGTCGGCGGGCGCGCGCGGGCGCCGCCGTCTAGTTCGTCGGCTCCATCTGGGGGGCGACATAGCGGCGGAACGTCATCGCCTGCATCAGACGGGCCTTGCGTACGAAGGTCTGATACAGGAGGTCGCGCATGACCTCCAAGAGCATGCCCGCCCGTTCCGCATCCAAGTGCGGTTGATGCGGCCACGGATCGCTGTCGCTACCGAACAGCACGGCACGCAGCGTGGCGAACGTGTCGTCGTCGATGTCGGCCAACGAACGAATGTCCTGCAGGGTGTCGAACAACTCCAACTTCCCGCGTTCGCCCAATTCGCGGAACAGTGATTGCGCGGTGCGACGGCTCATGGCGCCGAAGGCGTTGTAGCAACAGGACGAATAACACGTCAGCGCCTCTCTGAACAATTCCTCCGATTCCGCGGGAAGATAGTTCAGCGGGAAATTCTCCGGTGCGCGCTGCACTTCCGAATAGTTCGCCGCCAGTTCGATACGTGCCGGCGTGTACGCCTTGGCCGCGAAGGTGAGGAAAATCGGCTCGTTGCAGGCGTCGCAGCTGAACACGATGCCGATATGCTGCGCTTTACTGCGGCTGAGGTCGTCGAACTTCGGCGTGGCTCGCGCCGAAATATGGGTGGACGTCTGACAGTGTGGGCAGGTCAAGGTGATTCCTTGATGCTCGACGTGCAGTTCGTCTTGCGGCGTGATGTACATGCTCATGGTTTCGTTTCACCCTGTCAGCGGTTTATAGCGGATACGGTGGGGCTGAGAGGCGTCCTCGCCTTTACGCTTGCGGTAATCTTCGACGTATTCCTGGTAGTTGCCCTCGAAAAAGGTTACCTGCGAATCTCCCTCGAAGGCGAGAATGTGCGTGGCGATACGGTCGAGAAACCAGCGATCGTGCGAAATCACGACGGCACAGCCGGGGAATGCCACCAAGGCCTCCTCGAGGGCGCGCAGCGTCTCGATGTCGAGGTCGTTGGTCGGCTCGTCGAGCAGCAGCACGTTGCCGCCCGATTTCAGCACCTTCGCCAGGTGAACGCGGTTGCGCTCGCCGCCCGACAGATCGCCGATGAATTGCTGCTGTTGCGCGCCCTTGAAATTGAAGCGTCCCACGTAGCCGCGCGACGAGGTCTCGTAATTGCCCACCTTGATGAGATCGAGCCCGCCGGAGATTTCCTGCCATACCGTATTCTTGTCTTTCAGTGCCTGGCGCGATTGATCCACGTAGGCCAGCTTGACGGTGGGACCGGTGCGAATCTCGCCGCTGTCGGCCTTGTCCATGCCTGCCAACATCTTGAAGAGCGTCGTTTTGCCGGCCCCATTGGGGCCGATGATGCCGACGATGCCGCCGGCCGGCAGGCTGAAGGTGAGGTTCTCGATCAGCAGCCGCTCGCCGAATGCCTTGCGCACGTCCTTGCATTCGATGACGAGGTCGCCGAGCCGTTCGCCCGGCGGTATGTAGATTTCGTTGGTTTCGTTGCGTTTCTGAAATTCCGTGGACGAAAGTTCTTCGAAACGCTGCAAGCGGGCCTTCGACTTGGCCTGACGCGCCTTCGGATTGGTGCGTACCCACTCGAGTTCGCGTTTCAGCGTTTTCGCCAGCGCATCCTGCTGGCGTTCTTCCTGCGCCAGCCGCTGGCCTTTCTGTTCCAGCCACGAGGAGTAGTTGCCTTCCCACGGAATGCCGTGACCGCGATCGAGTTCCAGGATCCACTCGGCCACATTGTCTAGGAAGTAGCGATCGTGGGTGACCGCGATCACGGTGCTCGGATACTCCTCGAGAAAGTGTTCCAACCAGCCCACCGACTCGGCGTCCAGATGGTTGGTCGGTTCGTCGAGCAGCAGCATGTCGGGCTTCGACAGCAGCAAACGGCACAACGCCACGCGACGTTTCTCGCCGCCGGACAATTTTCCGATCAGCGCATCCCATGGCGGCAGACGCAAGGAATCCGCCGCAATCTCGAGTTTTCGCTCCAGCTCCCAACCGCCCACCGCATCGATTTTATCCTGCATCTTTGCCTGCTCGTCCATGAGCTTGGTCATTTCGTCATCGCCCATGGGTTCGGCGAAACGATCGCTGATGGCGTTGAACCGGTCGATCAGTCCCTGTACGTCGCCGACGCCCTCGACGACCACTTCGCGCACCGTCTGGGTTTCGTCGAGCAGGGGTTCCTGCGGCAAATAGCCGACTTTGATGCCCGCCTGGGGCCGCGCCTCGCCCTCGATTTCCTTATCGAGCCCCGACATGATCTTGAGCAGCGTCGATTTACCGGAACCGTTCAAACCCAGAACGCCGATTTTCGCGCCGGGAAAAAAACTTAGGGTGATGTCGCGCAAAATGACGCGCTTGGGTGGCACAACTTTGCCAACCCGGTTCATGGTGTAGATGAACTGAGCCATGCGCTACCTGTCCCTGTGGATGGGAAAATGGGAAATGGGGAGAATCGGCGGTACGCCGCGAAGTATCCTTCACCCGCATAAACTTGTCACGGCGAATGCATTCCGCATGCTAATCTTTCGGATCATGACCGCACCGGTTGCCGTCGTTGCCGGAGAAGCGATCGCCCGCTACGGTTTCGGCAACGGCCATCCCTTCGGCGCCGACCGCCACGATTGCTTCGTGCGCGAACTCGTCGCTCAGGGTCTCGCTAACGACGTGAAGCATTATCTGCCGCGCAGTGCGACTGTGGACGAGCTGACGTCGTTTCATACCCCGCATTACGTGGAATTCGTTCGACAGAAGTCCGAGACCGGCGATGGCTTTCTCGATGGTGGCGACACGCCGGCGTTTCGAGGCGTTTTCGATGCCGCGAGCTGCGTCGTCGGCGCAACCCTCGTTGCGGTCGAAGCGCTCATGGCGGGCGCCTGTCGCCGCGCGTTCGTGCCCATTGCGGGGCTGCATCACGCCGCGCGCGATCGAGCGGCCGGCTTTTGCGTCTTCAACGATTGTGGCGTTGCCGTGGAGCAATTGCGGGCGCGTCACGGCATTCGGCGCATCGCTTACGTCGATATCGATGCGCATCACGGCGACGGCGTGTTCTACGCTTTCGAGGAGGATCCCGACGTGCCCATCGCCGACATTCACGAGGATGGCCGCGATTTGTACCCCGGCACCGGCACGACGCAGGAAACCGGCCGCGGATCGGCACAGGGCACCAAGCTCAACCTGCCGCTGCTGGCCGGGTCCGGCGACACCGAGTTCATGGCGGCGTGGCTCGAGGTCGAAGACCACCTGGCGCGTTTCCCCAGCGAGTTCATCTTGTTTCAATGCGGCACCGATAGCATCGCCGGTGATCCGATCACCCATCTGCGCTTCAGCGCGGCCGCCCATGCCCACGCGGCGCGTCGTTTGTGCGCCATTGCGGACGAGCAGGGCCATGGTCGAGTGCTGGGACTCGGCGGCGGCGGCTACAATCGGCGAAATTTGGCACAGGGCTGGAGCGGCGTGGTGGCCGCATTCCTGGGTCGAGAAGCACACGCGGGCTGATCGCGAGCCGCGACGGCGAACGCGGGATCGGCTAGACTACCCGGCTATTTTCTGGGAGATCCCCTCATGTTCAACGCTTCGATGACAATCGCCGATTTCGATCCGGAACTTGCGCAGGCGATCCACCGTGAGCGAATTCGACAGGAAGACCATATCGAGCTGATCGCGTCTGAGAATTACGCGAGTCCACGCGTGCTCGAAGCACAGGGTTCGGTGCTCACCAACAAATATGCGGAAGGGTATCCGGGAAAACGCTACTACGGCGGTTGTGAATACGTCGATGTGGCGGAGCAGCTGGCCATCGAGCGCGCCAAAGAGTTGTTCGGTGCCGCCTACGCGAACGTCCAGCCGCACTCGGGATCGCAGGCGAATGCCGCCGTCTACCTGGCGCTGTTGAATCCGGGCGATACCATCCTGGGCATGAGTCTTGACCATGGCGGTCACTTGACGCACGGCGCCAAAGTGAATTTCTCCGGCAAGTTGTTCAAGGCGGTGCAATACGGCATCAAACCGGATACCGCCGAGATCGATTACGAGCAAGTGGCCCGCCTCGCCGAGGAGCATCGGCCGAAAATGATCATTGCGGGTTTTTCGGCCTACTCGCGCATCATCGACTTCGCAAGATTTCGAGCCATCGCCGACTCGATCGGCGCCTATCTGTTCGTGGATATGGCCCACGTGGCCGGTCTCGTAGCCGCCGGGGTGTATCCGAATCCCGTGCCCTTCGCCGATGTGGTGACCACCACCACGCACAAGACGTTGCGTGGGCCGCGCGGCGGCTTGATATTGGCGCGGCCGCATCCGGAGCTGCACAAGAAATTCAACTCGATGGTGTTTCCCGGGACTCAAGGCGGTCCGCTGATGCACGTCATCGCGGCCAAGGCGGTGGCGTTCTACGAGGCATTGCAGCCGGAATTCAAGGTGTATTCACAGCAAGTGGTCAGCAACGCGCGCGCCATGACCCAAGTCCTCCAAGAGCGCGGCTACAAGATCGTCTCCGGCGGCACCGACAATCATCTTTTCCTGGTCGATTTGATCGATAAGAACATCACCGGCAAGGATGCCGACGCGGCGCTCGGCCGCGCGCACGTGACGGTCAACAAAAATGCGGTGCCGAACGATCCCCGGCCACCGATGGTGACCAGCGGGTTGCGCATCGGGACGCCCGCGGTGACCACCCGGGGTTTCAAAGAGCCGGAAGTTCGCGAGCTGTCGCATTGGATTGCGGACGTGCTCGGCGGCATGGGCGATGAAGCGGTGATCGAACGGGTGCGCGGCGACGTGATGGCGTTGTGCCGTCGGTTTCCCGTGTATGGCTGAACCGTACCCGGCATTTCCCGTGATTGCCGCAACCACCCCTCATGCACTGCCCTTTTTGCGATCACTCGGAGACTAAGGTCATCGACTCTCGCCTGGCGGGCGAAGGGCGACAGATTCGCAGGCGGCGCGAGTGTCTCGATTGCACGGAGCGTTTCACGACCTTCGAGACCGCCGAGTTGTTGCTACCCGTCGTCGTGAAGAGTGATCGCAGCCGGGAACCTTTCGACGAAAAAAAATTGCTCGCCGGCATGCAGCGTGCGTTGGAAAAACGGCCTGTGGGCCGCGATGCCATCGACGAGGCGGTGGCGCGCATCTGTCACAAGCTCCGTAGTTTGGGCGAGCGCGAAATCGCCTCGCGCAGCGTCGGCGACATGGTGATGGAGGAACTGCGCCATCTGGATGAGGTGGGATACGTGCGTTTCGCGTCGGTTTATCGCAGCTTTCAAGATATCGAAGCGTTCCGCGTCGAGATCGATCAACTGCGCCGACAGCGCCGGCGCCGACGCTCGAGCACGGATCAATTACCATTGTTGCCCGGCGATGAACCAGCCGAGGAGCGAAAATGAGCGACGACGTGGGTTACATGGCACGCGCGCTCGAGTTGGCTGAACGCGGCCTCAACACCACCGATCCGAATCCCCGGGTGGGCTGCGTGTTGGTGCGCGAGGGTGGTGAGGTGGTCGGCGAGGGCTGGCATCACCGTGCCGGTGAGCCGCACGCCGAGGTGCTGGCACTGCGTGCGGCCGCAGAGCGCGCACGTGGCGCAACCGCGTACGTGTCGCTGGAGCCTTGCAGCCACAGCGGCCGCACACCGCCCTGTGCGGACGCCTTGGTGGCCGCCGGTATCGCCCGCGTGGTGTGCGCGGTCGGCGACCCGCATCCCAAGGTCGACGGCGCAGGCTTCGAGCGTCTGAAGGCCGCGGGTATCCCCGTGACCACCGGACTGCTGGCGGATCGGGCGCGAGCACTCAATGTCGGCTTTTTCTCGCGTTTCGAGCGCGGCCGTCCGTTCGTCCGTTTGAAAGTGGCCATGACATTGGATGCGCGTACCGCGCCCGCCGCGGGCGGGCGGCTATGGATCAGCGGTGCCGCCTCCCAAGCCGATGTCCAACGATGGCGGGCGCGCAGTTCCGCGGTGTTGACGGGCGCGGGTACCGTCCGCGTCGACGACCCCCGGCTCGACGTACGCATCGACTACGGCCCGTGGGTGCGGCAACCGCTGCGTGTTGTGCTCGACACGGAACTGTCCTGCGCGGCGAGTTCGCGGATATACGCCGACGGCAACGCGTTGATCTTCGCAGCGCCCGAGCGCCACGATACGCGCGGTAACGTGATCCGGGTGCCGCGCGCCCCCGGCGGCTTGGATCTGGCCGCGGTGCTCGGCCAGTTGGCCGCGCGCGAGGTGAACGAACTGCTGGTCGAATGTGGTCCGCGCCTGGCGGGCTCGTTTCTCGAGGCCGATCTGGTCGACGAATTGATACTTTATGTGGCGCCGATGCTGCTCGGCGGCGATGCGGCACCCTTGGCTTGGTTTGCGGAGTCGAAAACCGCGCGGTTGCTGCCGACCTTCGAATATAAAGACCAGCGCCTGGTAGACCAAGATCTGCGCTTGATCCTCACTCCCAAGAGAGCGTGAACATGTTCACCGGAATCATCGTCGCAACGGGCCGTATCGTCTCCATCGAGGAACGCAGCGGCGATATGGAATTGAGCATCCAGGCGGGAGAGAGCATCGACGCGTCCGGTGCGGACGAGCACGGCGCCGGTCTCCTGCACCTGCGCATCGGCGACAGCGTGTGCGTACAGGGCGTATGTCTCACGGTCACACGGCTCGAGGGGCCCATTTTCCATGCCGACGTATCACGCGAAACCATGGAGAAGACCACCTTGGGTTCGCTCGGTCGCGGTTCGCGCGTGAATCTCGAACCCAGTCTCAGAGCCGGCGATGCGCTCGGTGGACACATGGTGAGCGGACACGTGGATGCGGTCGGCAAGCTCACGGCTGCGCATCAAGACGCGCGTTCGTGGCGGATGGAATTCGAACTTCCCGCCGCACTCATGCGCTTCGTTGCGCCGAAAGGATCGATCTGCATCGATGGGGTGAGCTTGACGGTCAACCGGGTCGGCGGTCGTCGTTTCGACGTCAACATCATTCCTCACACCCATAAAGTCACGACGCTCGGCGAACTCGTCATCGATGGAGGGGCCAACATCGAAATCGACGTCATTGCGCGCTACCTCGATCGGCTGATGCTAAAACCACAAGAGTAATTGCAATGACTGGATTCAATACCATCGACGAGATCTTGAGCGATATCCGCCAGGGAAAGATGGCGGTTTTGATGGACGATGAAGATCGCGAGAACGAAGGCGATCTCATCATGGCGGCGCAGTGCGTGCGTCCCGAGGATGTGAATTTCATGGCGCGTTTCGGGCGTGGGCTCATTTGCCTGACGTTGACGCGCGAGCGCTGCCGTCAATTGCGGCTGCCGCTGATGGTGAGCGATACCGACAGTTCGCACCGCACCAATTTCACCCTCTCCATCGAAGCGGCGGAAGGAGTCACCACCGGCATCTCTGCGCACGATCGGGCACACACCGTGATCACGGCGGTGGCGCCGAAGGCACGTCCGGAGGATCTGCGCCAGCCGGGTCATATCTTCCCGTTGATGGCGCAACCGGGCGGCGTGCTGACACGCGCCGGCCATACCGAGGCAGGCTGCGATCTGGCGCGGCTGGCCGGGTTTTCTTCGGCCGCTATGATCGTCGAGATATTGAACGACGACGGTACCATGGCGCGTCGCCCCGATCTCGAGCGCTTCGCGGAAACGCACGGGCTGAAGATCGGTACGATCGCGGACCTCATTCGGTATCGATTGAAAAACGAACGCTCGGTGGAACGCATCTACGACGAACCGGTGGAGACCGAGTACGGTGCGTTTCGCCTGTGCTGCTACGAGGACCACGTCAACAAGAGCGTGCACATCGCGCTGGTCAAGGGCGACCTGAATGCCCCCGTGCCGCCGTTGGTCCGGGTGCACATCAAGGACACCCTGCGCGACGTGGTGGGGGTGCGCAGCGAGCAACTCGGCTGGCCGCTGCGCGCGGCGATGCAGCGCGTCGCGCGCGAGTCTTCCGGGGTCGTGGTGATCTTGCGGCCGGAAGAATCGCCACGCGATTTCATGGGCAGCGTTCAGCAGCTGGACCTCAAGCCGAGCCTGACCCGGCAAACTGGTGCGACGGTGGTCCGCACGTATGGCATCGGTGCACAAATCCTCAAGGATTTGGGGTTGAAGCGCATGCGGGTTTTGAGCGCACCGAAGCAGCTGCAAGGTCTGGCGGCCTTCGATCTCGAGGTGACGGAGTACGTGGATGGAGGCGAATGAGCCCTGAGGGATTATACTTTGGCGGCTATACGCGCTTGAAAACCCCGACTCGAGGATGCCCGTGCCGAACGAACAGTTGACAATAATGGAAGGCGAGCTGGTGGCGGGCGATCTGAGGTTTGCGCTGATTGCGGCGCGCTTCAATGATTTCGTGGTCGAACCGCTGATCCGCGGAGCCGTCGACATGCTCAAGCGACACGGAGCGAAGGAACAACAGATCGAGCTCGTGCGCGTCCCGGGGGCTTTCGACATCCCGATCGTCGCGCGGAAGCTCGCGTTGTCGCGCCGTTACGATGCCTTGATTACCTTGGGCGCCGTGGTGCGCGGTCAGACGCCGCATTTCGACTACGTCGCGGGCGAGTGTGCCTCGGGCATTGCGCGCATCGCGCTCGAATCGGGAATACCCATCGCTTTCGGCGTGTTGACCACGGATACCATGGAGCAGGCGGTGGACCGCGCCGGCGGCAAGGCCGGCAACAAAGGCGCGGATGCGGCGACGGTGGCGATCGAAATGGCGAATCTGCTGCGACGTCTGGCGCCCTGATCGCGGTGAATGTCCATCGCGCCCGCAGCCTTGCCCGCCGCTTGGCATTGCAAGCCCTCTATCAATTGCAGATCAACGAACGTTCCTGGGAGGACACCCACCGGCAATTCGCCGAAGATGTGGAGGCCGAGCGGGTCGATCGCGAATATTTCCGTGAGCTGCTGACGGCGATCGCGCCGCACCGGGAGTCCCTGGACCTTCAATTGGCCGCCTACAGCGAAATTCCGCCATCCGAACTCGATCCCGTGGAGCATGCCGTGCTGTGGCTCGGGTTTCATGAATTGCAGTCCCATCCCGAATTACCGTATCGCGTCGCGCTTACGGAGGCCGTTCAACTGGCCAAGCAATTCGGCGCAACGGATGGGTACAAGTACGTGAATGCGGTCCTCGACCGCATCGCCAGGGAGCTGCGCCCCAACGAGTACGGAACCCCGATTGGGGAACCGGTCGGCTGACGGTGGCACGCCCGAGCGCCAGCGATACCCTAGGCGCCGCCGCCGCAAGCGGCGTCACCGGCGCCTTGGGCGAGTTCGAATTGATCGACCGCTATTTTTCGAGATCCTCGGCAAACGGGCGTGCCGATGTCATTCTGGGCGTCGGCGACGACGCCGCCCTGATGCGGGTGCCGGCGAACTTCGAACTGGTCGCGGCCGTCGATACGCTGGTGGCCGGGCGGCATTTTCCTTCGCAGAGCTCGGCGCATTCGATCGGTCATCGTGCGTTGGCAGTCAACTTGAGCGATATGGCGGCCATGGGCGCGACGCCGGCCTGGGCTACGCTGGCGTTGACGCTGCCATCGGCCGACGCCACGTGGCTCGAGGAATTCTCGACCGGCTTCATGCAATTGGCGGACGCCCATGGCGTGGCGTTGGTCGGCGGCGATACCACGGCGGGTCCGCTCACCATCAGCGTCCAGATCATGGGAACGGTCGCCCCGGGAACGGCGCTGCGTAGAAGCGGCGCGCAGGCCGGCGATCTGTTGGCGACCACGGGCACATTGGGAGATGCCGGCGCCGGTCTCGCACTCGTTCTCGGGCGGATGCCTCCGGCCGATGCGACCTCTGCCGACGCAACCTCTGCCGCTGACTTGATTGCGCGTTTCGAGTATCCCGAACCGCGTGTTCGGTTCGGCGCCATGGCGCGCGGATTCGCCACCGCGGCGATGGATCTGTCCGACGGTTTGGTCGGCGATTTACCGAAACTCGCCGCGGCGAGCGGCTTGGCGGCACACGTCGACGTCGAGCTCCTACCGCTGTCGGCGGCCATACGGCTGGTCGCAAGCCCGCACCAAGCGCGCGAGTGGGCGCTGGCGGCGGGCGACGATTACGAATTGCTGTTGGCCATTCCCCCGCAGAGCCTTTCCGAAGCGATGAGTGCGGCCGGCCAGCAACACCTAAAATTGACCGTGATCGGTGACCTGCGTCCCGGAACCGGCGTGTATTGGCGCGCTGGCACGGAGTCCTTCATGCCCCCACCGCACGGCTACGACCACTTTCGCTGAGCCTCGACCAAATCACAGTTTGGCGCCGTGGGCCCCAGTATCCTCGCGGGCATTGCTCACGCTCGTCGCAGCCCACGGTTACCCTTGACCATCATCCGGCCTCATTCCGCCAAGTCCTCGAACGGTCGCGATACGTTGCCGGAGAAAATCGGCAAGTACGTCATCATCAACGAGGTGGGCCGCGGCAGCACCGGCGTCGTCTATCTGTCGCACGATCCTTTCTATGGGCGCGACGTGGCGATCAAGGTGTACAACAGCGATCCCGGCAGCGATCCCAACCGCAAGCGCATCGCCCGCAAGATGTTTCTCTCGGAAGCGCACATGGTGGGCATGCTGCAGCATCCGAATATCCTGCCGATCTACGATGCGGGGGAAGAGAACGGCCATTGTTACATCGTCACCGAACACGTCCACGGGGCACGGACTCTCGCGGCGTATTGCCGCCCCGATAATCTGTTGCGCATCGACGATGTGGTCGAATTGATCTTCAAAGCGGCGCGCGCGCTGCATTATGCGCACAGCCGCGGCGTCATTCATCGCGACATCAAACCCAGCAACATCATGCTGACGCTCGAAAGCGAAGTCCGCATCATCGATTTCGGAATTGCGCTGGTCGCCGATTCGGACATCTCCCGCATCGAAGGAATCGCGGGCAGTCCGTCCTACATGTCGCCGGAACAGGTGCAATCGATCGAACTGACCAATCGCTCGGATCTGTATTCGCTGGGTGCGGTCATGTACGAGTTGCTGACGGGGAAGCGGCCGTTTCGAGCCGGCAACCTGCAAAAGCTGCTGCATCAAATCGTCTTCGCGACGCCGCCTCCCATCCACACGCTGCGCCCGGAGATTCCCGAAGAGCTGGAGACCGTCACGGCGATGGCATTGCAGAAGGATCCCGCGAAACGCTACCGGACGGGATTGGATTTCGCCGCCGAGCTGACCCGGGTGCATCAACAGCTACGCGCGCAATACAACCGCATCGATCAACAGGAACAATTCAGCCTGTTGCGCAAACTCAAATTCTTTCACGAATTTTCGCACGGTGAAATATGGGAAGTGCTGCGCGCCAGCAGCTGGCAAGATTATGCGTCCGGCGAGCAGATCGTGAAGGAGGGCGAGATGGACGATCGCTTTTACATCATCGTGCAAGGTCGCGTTGCCGTCGAACGCTCCGGAAAATCGCTGGGAGTTCTCGACAGCGGAGATTGCTTCGGCGAGACCAGCTACGTACGTGGCGCCAAGCGCACGGCCACCATCAAAGCGTCGGATGCGGTGACCGTCATGAAGGTCAGCTCCACGTTGCTGGAACAGGTGTCCGCCGAATGCCAATTACGCTTTAATCAGGTGTTCCTACGCAGCATGATCGGCCGGCTGCAGAACGCGGAACGTTCGACAAAAGCCGCCGATTAGTTAGCGGCCGCGTCCGAATCGAAGGGTTCCACCACCAGGGCGGCGGTTCCGGGCTCGCCGGCTTTTTTTAGCAGGATATCGACTTTCTGTTCGGCTTCTTTCAAAGCCGTCTGACAGCTGCGGGTCAGCATGACACCGCGTTCGAACGCGGCCAGCGACTCCTCGAGAGGCAAGTCGCCGTGTTCCAGGCGCTCGACCAATTCCTCGAGATCGCGCATCGCCACCTCGAAATCGAGTTTCGGTTCTTCCTTGGAAGTTCGGCCTGCCATGGCGGAACGGTACATGCGCCGCGCAGTGTGCGCAAGTTCACGCATTCCGAGAAACGCAGAACGGCGCATGGTGAAGGCGTGATTGCCGTCACGATCACCGGCGCGCGGCGTTGCCGGGTTTGGGTAACATTGCCGGCACGAGACCACCTATGCCGAACGCACTGCGCCCCCTCATTTTTTATGGATGGCTTTCTGTGACTGTCTTGAGCAGCACGGGATGCGAACCGAAACGCTCAGCGTCGATGACGGTCAGCGAGATGATGGAGGATCGGGTCACGCTCGATGGCGTGCTTTTGAAATGCAACGAGAACCCGGCCAAGGCGCACAACGACTCGAACTGTCTGAATGCCCGGGTGGCCATCGAACGGTTGGCGAACGACGTCGATCCGACGCAGGAAGCCAAGCGCCAGGCGGACTTCGAACGCAGCCGCGAGGAGCGACGCCTGGCGCAGGAACGGCTTCGGCAGGAGCAAGAAGCTAAATCGAAAATCGACGGCTACGACCTACCCGTGGTGCCGGTCGAACCGGCCAGACCGGCGCCCGGGCGTCAATAGCCCGCCCCCAGGGCACGTCCCGAGTCACCGCCGACGCGATGCGCCATGCTATCGTCGCCGCGAACCACCCGCCAACATCGGCATCCTCAAATCACTCAGAGACCTACTCGATGAAACGGTTATTGGTCAGCGTACTCGCAGCGACGGCTTGGTCGCCCGCCGTGCTGCAGGCGCAAGCGTATCAAGTCTTCGTGAGCAACGAGAAATCCGACGACGTGACGGTCATCGACGGCGGCGACTATCGCGTGGTCGGCACGATTCGCGTCGGCCAGCGGCCGCGCGGAATTCACGTCAGTCCCGACGGAAAAACGGTTTACGTGGCGGTGAGCGGGACG
>CAZZXZ010000067.1:0-17434 GCA_964658135.1 uncultured Acetobacteraceae bacterium
GTCATCGGCTCGATGCGCACGACGGGCGCCGGCGAGCTGACGTAGCGCGCGAGCATCGGCGCGCACAACCAAGCGAGCAAGAAGGGCACGGCCACCCACGGCAAGCCCTGCGGTGAAGCGACCAGCAGCGCGGTGATTACCGCGCAGAGCAGGAGACCACCGGACATTCGACGGTAGGTGGCGATGCCGCTTGCGACCGCGCCGGCCTTCGATTGCGCGGCGGTGGTCCATTCCAACAGATGTCGGCGCGATATCGTCATGCGATAGACGGCGCGCCAGATCGCGTCGCTCAAGATCCAGGCCGTGTCCGCCCAGAATGCCAGACGCAGGCCGATCATCGATGCGGACCGCCGTATGTCCCGCCGCGCCGCACTGCGATACCCACGGCTCGTCAGATCCGCCGCACGTGGCAGGAGGCGAACGGCCAGCGGTATGAGCACCGGCAGGGTCATGCCGCCGAGCAGCAACAGCGTCCAAGCGAGCGCGGCGGTTCCCAACCAACTCGACGCCAACGCCAGCACACAGGCAGGAAACAGCAGCGAACGGCGTAGGTTGTCCACCATCTTCCAGCGGCCGAGCGGCGGCACTTTTTCGTGGAGACCGAGAATCCATGGCAGTAACTGCCAGTCGCCGCGCGTCCACCGATGGGAGCGGGCCGTCGCCACCTCGTACCGCGAAGGATATTCCTCGACGACTTCGACGTCCGACGCCAGGCCGCAGCGCGCATAGATCCCTTCGAAAAGATCGTGGCTCAGCAGCTTGTCGGCGGCCACGCGCCCATCCAGCGCCGCCTCGAACACCCCGACGTCGTAGATGCCTTTGCCGGTGTACGACCCCTCGCCAAACATGTCTTGATACACGTCCGAGACCGCGAACGCATAAGGATCGATGCCGCTCGGACCGGAAAATACTTCTTGAAAAATCGAAGAATCCAATCCCACCGGCAGCAACGGCGTGACCCGCGGCTGCAGGATGGCATAGCCTTGCGTGACCCGGCGTTGCGCACCGTCGAACACGGGCCGGTTGAGCGGGTGCGCCATCTTACCGATGAGTGCGAGGGCCGCGCCACGCGGCAACCGCGTATCCGCATCGAGGCTGATGACGTAACGCACGCCCTCCGGCACCCGCGGGGCGGCGCCCTCGATCGCCATGAAATTGGTGTCGCGCGCGCCCAGCAACAGGCGGTTCAATTCGTGCAACTTTCCGCGTTTGCGCTCCCATCCCATCCAACAGCGCTGCTGCGCATTCCAGCGGCGGTGCCGATGCAGCAAGAGAAACCGGTCCTCGCCGTTCAGCCGGCCGTAAATGCGGTTGAGCCGCGCCACTCCCGCCGCCGCGGCGGCCAGCAATTGCTCGTCGCCGACGACCGACTCCGCCGCCGCATCGAGCCAATCGGAAAGCAGCGCGAAATGGACGTCGCCACCCTGCGTCGCGAGGTAGTGCACTTCGAGGGTGCCGACCTGGGTCTCGACGTCCGCCGGCGTCGTCAGCAACACCGGCAAGGCGACGAGGGTGCGCAGTTCAGCTGGCACGCCTTCGAGCAATTCCAATGCAGGCAGCGCCTGCGGATGGCAGCAATGGGTCACCCAGAGATTGACGACCGTGGCGGCGGTGTCGGAGGCCACCAGGCACGCGAGCGCCACCGTGAGCGCGGCCCACACCGCGCTCTCCTGCGGCGCGCCCGCCACTGCATAGCAGACGGCGACGGCTGCGACGCTGAGCGCCGCGATGGCGCCCGTGTACCCGGCGAGACCGGCCTTGCGCGTCCAACGTGCAAAGCGCTGATTCCAGGGAATACGGTAGTCGAGATCGTGCTCCAGGAGCGGTCTTCCATCCGCCACCAGGTAGTAGCCCGGTTCCGCTTGACGCGGCGCGCCGCCCGTATTGCGACGCGCGGCGTCGAGGGCGCGGCGCGCGACGTCGAGTTCGCTGTGTGGCGAGCATCGCGCGAGGTCTTCGATGGCATGGCGATACAGATCGCGAGTCGCAAAATCGAAGCTGCCGAACGCGCTTTCGTCGCGCATGAGCTTGTCGACCAGGCTGATGCTCTCGACGAAAGTCGCCCAATCGATCGACGAGATGAGCTTGAGACTGGTGATGACGTTGCGGACGCTGACGTTGACGGCGCCCTGACGCTGATGCTCGCTGCGCACGATGTCGTCCGGCGAGGTGTTTTGGGCCGCCAGCCGCCCGTGCAGCCAGGACAGGGCCGGCGTGGTGGCCGGATCTTGGTCACGCAAGCGTTGAAAAAGCTGGGCTGCGAAGGCATTCGGCAGGGGATTCATGGCAACGTCAGGCGGATCCTTTGCGACGGGCTTCGCTACCGTGTCGTCCGGCAACAATTTATCCGCCAGCGCGTCGGCTTCCTCCCGTAAGGTCGAGCGATAAGTGATGCCCGCAACCAACCGTCTCAAGTTGTCTATCAGCACCACCCGCAACGTGATGGCCAGCGCCCACAACTCGCCGATCGTCAGCGGCTGTACCCGTTGATAGGCGGTGCAAAACCGATACAGCGTATCCAGCTCGAAGCGATTGTCCGTGTGGGCGACGATCGCCCACGCCAGCCCGTACACGCGCGGGTAACCGCGCAACTCGCCGTTGGCGAGCTTGGGCAGCTGTTTGTAATAGCCGGTCGGCAGATCGCGCCGGATCGCACGGATGTGCTCGTCCACGACGTAATAGTTGTCGACCAACCACTCGGCGGCCGGCGTCATGCCGTGAGCGCTGCGAACGCCGGTGAGCAGTGTCGCGTAGGCGGAGTTGAGCACCGCCGAGTTGTGGCGCAGGCGTGCATGCAGCGACACCGACGAGGAGTTGTCGGGCGAAATCTCCTGAGTTCGGGCCAGCGTCGCGGCAAATTGCTCGAGTCGTTCGACGCTGAAGATCTCGGCCGAAATCGGCTCATCGACGCTCGACGGTCCTCCCGACAACACGGCTTTGAGACCGTGACGGCGAAAATACTTTCCCCGGGTCATTCCGCCGTCACCTCGACGTTGACGGTGAGCGACAGAAAGTCGGACGGGGTACCGGTGAACGATCCCACCAGCGGCGCCGCCTGCGCCGCTTCGCGTGCCACCGCGACGCGGATCAGATTTCGCCCTCCCACCAACGCGTTGGTGGGATCGAATTCGACCCAGCCGATGCCGGGCAAATACACTTGAATCCATGCGTGCGTGGCGCCGCCACCCACCAGTCCGCCGCCCGCGTCGAGCAGCTCCTCATCGTAGAGATAACCGGACACGAACTGCGCCGCGAGGCCGAGGCAGCGTACGGCATCCATCATGAACACTGCGAAGTCGCGGCAACTTCCGCTGCCCAGTCGCAGCGTGTCGACGGGCGCCTGCACGCCGACCTCCTCGCGCCGTAAATAAGGAAACTCCGCTTTGATGGCGCTGTTCATCGCCATGAGCACGTCCATGGTCGCGTAGCTCGGCGCCTTTTCCAGGAGCGCTTTGACCCAGGCATCGAGTTGGTGGTCCGGGTCGGAATAATGACGTGCGCGGGTGGATCCCAGATCGATGTTTTCGGATGCCGAGTAGCTCAGCGGCAGCGTGGAGGCATAGTCGTCGACCACGATGATCTGCCGTGGCAGCGGGTAATGCTCGGCTCGAAACGTGGATTCGAACACCAGATCCGCCGTCGGTTCGGTGAAGGTGGCGATGGCGATGGAATTGCCGAATACGTCATGCATCCAGCGCAACGTCGAGGGTTGCGGCGTGATGACGATGCCGGTGTCCAGCAGCCTGAGGTCATGACTGTCGCGCGGCCGGCTCATCAGTCGGTGCTGGCCCAGCACGACCGGCGTCTGATATCGGTATTCGGTGCGGTGCTTGACGTGTAGAACGGTCAAGAAGCGGCTCGCGCGGAGTCGTGTTGCGGTTTCGTACGGCGCAGCCGCACGACCAGCGCGAGCGCACCGGCCAGTTGTACCCAGCCCATCCACCGATACCCCGGAAAGGCCGCCAGCCAAAGCAGACCCGCGAGCCAGAGCACCGCGGCGCCGATGGCGATGTCGCGCCGCTTGTTGGCGTGGCGCAGCTCGCTGCGCAGCAGCTCGAGGTCGGCGCTCTGCACGGGTAATCGCAGACGGCCCTCCGCGGCATCGCGCATGACCGTTTGAAATACCTGCGGCATCTGCTTCAAGGCCTCTATGGTGTCGGGTAGTTGAGTCCGGATGCGGCGCACGATGGCGCGCGGACTCATGCGCTCGCGCATCCAGGAACGTAAAATCGGCTGCGCCGTCTTCCACAGATCGAGCTGCGGGTACAGCTCACGGCCCAATCCTTCGATGTTGAGAAGCGTCTTTTGCAAAAGGATCAGCTGCGGTTGAATCTTCATGTCGAAGCGGCGCGCGGTTTCGAACAATCTCAGCAACACCTGAGCGAAGGAAATCTCATTCAACGGCTTGTTGAATATCGGTTCGCAGACGGTGCGTACCGCCGATTCCAGCTCGTCGACCCGGGTGTCCGCGGGGACCCAGCCGGACTCCACATGCAACGCGGCAACACGCGCGTAGTTGCGATCGAAGAACGCCAGGAAGTTCTCGGCAAGATAATGCTGGTCGCGCGGCTGCAGCGTGCCCACGATGCCGAAATCGATGGCCGCATAGCGTGGGTTGTCGGGATCCTCGATCTGCACGAAGATGTTGCCGGGATGCATGTCGGCGTGGAAAAAATTGTGGCGGAATACTTGAGTGAAGAATATTTCCACGCCATTTTCCGCGAGTTTGGCAAAGTTGGCGCCGCGCGCCCGTAACTCGTCCATCCTGCTGATGATGACGCCGTGAATGCGCTCCATGACCATGACGTTGACGCGGCAGAAATCCCAATAGATGGCGGGCACGTAAAGCAGCGAGGAGCCCGCGAAATTACGTTTCAACTGCGACGCGTTGGCGGCTTCGCGCATCAGGTCCAATTCATCCAGGATGGTCTTTCGGTACTCGCCCACGATCTCGATGGGCCGCAGCCGGCGTGCTTCGATCCAGTACTCATGAGCCAGTCGCGCCAGCGTGTCGAGGACTTCGAGGTCCAGATCGATGACGGCATGCATGCCCGGCCGCAATACTTTGACGACCACGTCCTCCCCCGTCTTCAGCCGCGCCGCGTGGACCTGGGCGATGGAGGCTGCGGCGAGCGCAGTGGTGTCGAAACTCGCGAAAACGAGGTCGATCGAGGTGCCGAATGCCGCTTCGATCGTGGCCACGGCCAGCGCGCTAGGAAACGGCGGCACCCGGTCCTGCAGCTTCGCCAATTCATCGGCGATATCGAGCGGAATCAAATCTCGGCGTGTGGAGAGAGCCTGACCGAACTTGATGAAAATCGGCCCGAGCTCCTCGAGGGCGAGGCGTAGGCGTTCGCCGCGCGTAACCCCCGCGCTGCGCTGGAACCACGTCCACGGCGACAGATAGAACAGAAAGCGGAACGGCCGGTACAGATGGGTGGCACGAATGAAGTCGTCCAACCCATGTCTGACCAAGGCGCGCTGTATCTGCACCAAGCGTCCAGCGACCCGCAGACGCATCAAGCGGAGCCTTTCAGCCGCTGCTCGAGTCGGGCGAGACGCGCCTCGACCCGGTCGGCTATCTCGCGCAGACCATCCACGCCGTTCAGAAACTCGTCGAGTTCCGATTTGTTGACCAAGTCCCGGCTCTCTTCCTGTAGATATTCGGCCACGTTCTGCCCGGCGCTGCGCTGCGCGTCGCGCAGCCAGCCGAAGGTTTGTTGGGCGAGTTGCGCCAGACGCCGCGCCGGGAGATCGCCGACCAGTCTCGACAACTCCTCTTCGAGGTCGGGACGCGCCAACGCGAAGAGCTTACGGTACAGATCGGCGATTTCCGCATCGCCCCGCACCTGCACGGCGGTGTGTCGGGCGCCGTTCGTGGTGCCGCGCGCCAGGCGCAGCAACGCCGCAGGCGAGCCCGCTATCGTGGCATTGCTCGGGGCCACGGCGGCGGACTCGACCGCCGGTGGCGCGCTGATGAGCGCCAGACGCCCGCCGGAGATGCTGACCCGAACCGCCGTCACGCCCTCGATGTCGACCCGCAACGCGGTGGCGTCCAGGCGCTGCGCCAGGGCGGTTGCCGCCGTCGAATTCTCGATGCCGCGATTCATTAAGGCCTCGATGGAGGCCAGCCAGACGGGAGTGGCGGCCATGTCAGAGCTTGTAGCCGCGATGCAGAGCGACGATGCCGCCGCTCAAATTGTGATACCGCGTTTGTGCGAAACCCGCGCTATCCAGCATCTCGAGCAACGTATCTTGGTTCGGATGCATGCGGATCGACTCGGCCAGATAACGATAACTCGCCGCATCCTGTGCGACGAAGCGCCCGAGAAGCGGCAGAACGTTGAACGAATAGGCGTCGTACAAAGGTTTGAGTCCGGGTGCCACCGGAGTTGAAAACTCCAGCACCAACAACTGGCCGCCCGGCTTCAACACTCGATGCATGGACTCGAGAGCCGCCGCCTTGTCGGTGACGTTGCGCAGGCCGAATCCGATGGTGATGCAATCGAAGCAGGCGTCGGCGAATGGCAGGCGCTCGGCATCCGCGACCAGACACTCGATGTTGCCGACATACCCCCGATCGAGCAGCCGATCGCGACCCAGGGCCAGCATCGCCGGATTGATGTCCGACAGCACCACGTGACCTTGCCTGCCGACTTGGCGCAGCATCCCGCGCGCCAGATCGCCCGTGCCGCCGGCCACGTCCAGCGCCTTGTGGCCCGGCCGCAAACCGGTGAGCGACAAGGCGAAATGTTTCCACAGCCGATGCACGCCGAAGGACATCAAATCGTTCATGACGTCGTACTTACCTGCCACCGAGGCAAATACCGACCGCACCCGGTTCGCCTTATCGGCCCAGGGTACGTTTTCGAAACCAAAATCTACCGTGCGGTCGGCGTCGCTCATGAGGCTCCTTGGAAGCAGGCGGCATTGTAGCCGAGTGGAGCCCGCGCACCGCGCCGGGCGTCAGTCTTGCTGAACCGGTATTCCGGCTGCGGCGCAGCGCGCGAGGTAGCGCGCCCAGTTGGCCTGTCGATTACACCCGAGTTCGTGGAGCAATTTCCAGGAATACAGGCCCGTGTCGTGGCCATCGTCGAACAGCAAACGCACGGCATAGTTGCCGATCGGCTCCACTCCCCGGATGCCGACCTGCCGTTTGCCGGTTTGTAGCACACCCTCGCCGCCACCGTGTCCCTTGACTTCCGCCGACGGCGAAAATACCCGCAAATACTCGAACGGTAATTCATAGCGGGAGCCGTCGTCGAAACTGACGTCGAGCAGGCGGGACGCCGTCCTTATCTTGATCTCGAGGGGCTGCGGCACGTACGCGGCCCGCCTAAAGGATGTAGCGCGACAGATCCTGATCGCGCGCCAATTCGCCCAGGTGGCCCTCGACGTAGGCGCGATCGATCACGACGTGAGTGCCGCTGCGATCGGACGCGTCGAACGACACGGCTTCCAGCAAGCGTTCCATGACCGTATGCAGACGACGTGCGCCGATGTTCTCGGTCTGCTCGTTGACTTCGAAGGCCACCTCGGCGAGCCGTTGCACGCCCGATGCATCGAACTCCAGGCCGACGCCTTCGGTGGCCAGCAGAGCCGTGTACTGCCGGCACAGCGACGCATCGGGCTCGGTCAGGATGCGCACGAAATCCTGCACCAGCAGCGGCTCGAGTTCCACGCGGATCGGCAGCCGGCCTTGCAGTTCCGGGATCAGATCGGAGGGTTTCGACATGTGAAATGCGCCGGATGCGATGAACAGCACGTGATCCGTTTTGACGGTGCCGTACTTCGTATTGACCGTGCAGCCTTCCACCAACGGCAGCAGGTCGCGCTGAACGCCCTCGCGCGATACATCGGCCCCGCTGGTTTCCTGACGCCGCGCGATCTTGTCGATCTCGTCGATGAAAACGATGCCGTTCTGTTCGGCATTCTCGACGGCGCGTGATTTCAGTTCCTCTTCGTTGATCATCTTCGCCGCTTCCTCGTCGATGAGCAGCTTCAGCGCTTCCTTGATCTTGAGTTTGCGGGGCTTGCTGCGGCCGCCGCCCAAATTTTGAAACATACCCTGCAGCTGCTGGGTCATCTCTTCCATGCCGGGCGGCGCCATGATTTCGACGCCCATGGGCACTGCACGCACGTCGATTTCGATTTCCCGTTCGTCGAGCTCGTTTTCCCGCAGCATTTTTCTGAAGCGCTGCCGGGTGTCGGTGTCGCGCGGGACTGAGTCGCTCGCCGCACCGCCCTGCACGCGCGGCAACAACGCATCGAGCACGCGATCCTCGGCGGCGTCGGCCGCGCGGTGGCGCACTTTCGTCATTTCCTCTTCGCGGGTCATTTTCACCGATATTTCGACAAGATCGCGTACGATCGAGTCAACTTCTCTGCCAACATAGCCAACTTCGGTGAATTTCGTGGCTTCGACCTTGATGAAAGGTGCCCTTGCCAGACGGGCGAGCCGGCGCGCGATCTCGGTCTTTCCCACCCCGGTCGGACCGATCATCAAGATGTTTTTCGGTGTGATTTCCGGGCGCAAATCAGCCGCCACCTGCTGCCGTCGCCAGCGGTTTCTGAGCGCGATCGCAACGGCCCGCTTCGCCGCTTTTTGTCCGACGATGTGTTTATCGAGCTCCTCCACGATCTCGCGCGGCGTCATCTGCGACATGGGGGTTAGAGCTCCTCGATGGTCAGATGACGATTCGTGTAGATGCAGATGTCGGCCGCTATGTTGAGCGATCGTTCCACGATCTCGCGCGCCGACAGTTCGCTCGCCTGCATGAAAGCCAACGCGGCCGCCTGCGCGTAACTGCCGCCCGAACCGATGGCCATTAGATCGTGTTCCGGCTCGATCACGTCGCCGTTGCCGGATATCACATAGGAGCTTTCGGCGTCGGCCACGCAGAGCAACGCCTCGAGTTTGCGCAGACTGCGGTCGCTGCGCCAATCCTTCGCCAATTCGATGGCGGCACGCGTCAGGTTGCCGAATTTTTCGAGCTTGCCCTCGAATCGCTCAAAGAGCGTGAAGGCATCCGCGGTACCGCCGGCAAAGCCGGCAAGCACCTTTCCGCCGGACAGTCGGCGCACCTTGCGGGCGTTGCCTTTCATTACGCTCTGCCCGAGCGTCACCTGCCCGTCGCCGCCCACCGCCACGCGTCCATGACGCCGCACGGCAAGAATGGTCGTCCCGTAGATACGCTCTGGATCATGATTCATCTGGCCACGTCATGGGGTCGCGCAGCAGCCCTTTCAAGCATCGCATCGCCGCACGCCTCGCGTTACCGGCGCCGCGCCCGCGGATGTGCCGCGTCGTACACCTTGGCCAGGTGTTGAAAATCCAGATGCGTGTAGATCTGCGTGGTGGAAATGTCGGCGTGGCCGAGCAACTCCTGCACACCGCGCAGGTCGCTGCTCGACTCCAAAAGATGACTGGCGAACGAGTGGCGAAACATGTGCGGATGCACGTGCACGGGCATGCCCTGGCGTCGTGCCCAGGTGTTGACGCGCAACTGCACCGCGCGCGGCGTGAGGCGCCGCCCGCTTTTCCCGACGAAGACGGCGCCCTCGGCGTGCGGGGGCAGCTTCGCACGCTCGGCGAGCCAGCGCCGCAACGCCTGTACGGCGAAGCGACCGATCGGGACGATGCGCGTCTTGTTACCCTTGCCCTCCAGGCGCACGGTGCGGTCCTCCAGATCGAGCGCTGCCGTATTCAACCCGACCAGTTCGGCCAGGCGCAATCCCGACGAGTAGAACAATTCCATGATGGCCTTATCGCGCAGCGACAAGGTATCGTCGCCGCGGAACTGCAGAAAGCGGCTCATCTGATCGGCATCGAGCGTGGTCGGCAGCAGCTTTCTGAGTTTCGGTGCGCGCACGTCGAGCGCGGCGTTGTGCGCGCAGTGTCCTTCGCGAAGCAGAAACTCGCAGAACGTGCGCACGGCCGACAGGCGTCTTTGGACGCTGCGTGCCGTCAACCCGGCGGCGTGTTCGGCGGCGGCGAACTGCCGCACGTGCGAATGAGTCAACGCGTGCCAGTCGGCGATTCCTCGACGTGCGCAGAAGCGTGCGAGATTGCTCAGGTCCTGTCGGTACGCCGCCACCGTATGCCCGCTCAAGCGGCGTTCATTCGTCAGCTGAGCCATGAAGCGCTCGATCCAGGCGGACTGCTCGGCGGACACGACGCCGGTACTCGTGGTCAGCGTGCCAGCGCGTAGGTCAGCAGCTCGCCGATTCTCGAAAGGAACTCCGTGCTCATCGCGGGATGGAAGCGGTCGGCGTCGCTCGACCCGATGGCCAGTATTCCCAAGGCGCCCTTTGGACCCAAAGGTGTGAGGGCGACCGAGCCGATCTCGACGGCGTCGCGACCGAACAGGTAATCGCGCTGCACGTCGCGGATCTGCCCGCACCGAGGCTTGCCGGAGGACAGCAAAGATTCGAAGGTCTTCATGTCCGGACCCGCCGGCGTGTCTACCCGCAAAAAACGTCCCGCGGCGGCTTGCAGCGGCCGCGCTTCTTCGAGGAACAGGACGAGCACGCAATGCATCGCGTCGAAATCCTCGCGCAGCGACGTTTCGACCGCGTTGACCGTGTCCAACAGGCTGTGCACGCGTATCAAACGCTGGCTCAAGCGGTGAATGCGGTCGGCCAGTACGTCGTTGGCCCGTGCAACATCGACGAGCTCTTTCAACTTGCGTTCGAGCGACTGATTGCGCTCACGCAGCACTTCAACCTGACGCTCGACCAGACTTACCGTGGATCCGGCATCGCGCAAGTGCGGCAGGCGCAGCTTCGTCAACAATGGCCCGTTGCGCTCGAAGAAGTCCGGATACGTTTGCAGATAGTCCCCGACGCTCGCATCGTTGAGGCCGTCTTCTCTGATGCCGCGTGCTTGGCTGATCGTCATAATGTTCTCCTACATCCCGTTAAATATCGATCGATCCGGTAAACACCTTTTGCGCCGGCCCGGTCAACCACAACGGCCGTCCGCGCCCCGGCCAGGTGACCACCGCCGTTCCGCCGGGTAGCTCGACGCAAACTTCCGGATCCAACAAATCCCGTTGCCGGCCCACTGCCACTGCGGCACAGGCACCGGTGCCGCACGCCAGCGTTTCGCCCACGCCGCGCTCATGGACTCGCAACCGTATGCGACCGCGATCCACGATTTCCATGAAACCCACGTTGGTGCGCTTCGCAAAGCGCGCATGTTGTTCAATAGTAGGCCCAAAGCGTGCGACGGGCGCGGTTTTCACATCCCTCACCAACAACACGGCGTGCGGGTTGCCCATCGACACCGCGCCGAACTCGACCTGCGCGCCGTCGATCTCGAGGACGTAGAGCGGTTGTTGCGCATCTGCCCGCATGGCGAGCGAGCGGGGATCGAAGTTCGGTTCGCCCATGTTCACCGCGACGAGACCGTCTTCGCGTACCCGCGCGTGCACCATCCCGCCGGCGCTCTCCAGCTGCAGCTCGCGACCGAGTTCGGGCTGGCGCATGAACATGAGCGCGGCAATGCAACGTGCGCCGTTACCGCATTGTTCGACCTCGGTGCCGTCGGCGTTGAACACCCGGTAGAACGCGCGCGTGCCCGCACTGCGCGGCGGCTCCAACCTCAACGCTTGGTCGAAGCCGATGCCGGTGTGACGATCCGCGAGCGCCCGCAGTCGGTCCGAGTTCCAGAAATTATCCGCGGTGACAGGGGCGTCGAACACCAAGAAATCGTTGCCGAGACCCTGCATCTTCAAAAACTCGATGCGCATCGCTTGAGCATAGCACCGCGTCTGCGTGCACCCTAGCGTGCCATGGCGCGTCACAGGCTCGCACGAATCCCCGCGTCGAGATCTTGGTAAGCGAGCGCTACGCGTAGTTCCTCGCGCATGCGCCGGTTGTCCACCCGGCGCGATTCGCCGAGAAAGGACCACGCAGCCGCCGTAAACGTCGCCTCGGCTCGCGCCCGACTGATGAGGGGTGGCGGCGGCAGACCGACTATCCGGGCTACCCGCTGCAGGTAGGCCGTCAAACTGTCGTCGCTGCCGTCGGTGACGTTGTAGATTCGTCCGCCGGCACAGGATTCGAAGCCGGCCGCGACACAGGCCGTCGCCAGATCCTCGACGTGAATTCGATTGCCGGGGTTGGCTTCGCTCGGATCGATGGCTGGGTCGCCGCGGCGCAGACGGTCGAGCGGCAAACGGCCGGGGCCGTAAATTCCCGGTACCCGCAGGATGCTCCAGGAAATGCCCTTCGGCGCGGCCCATGCGCGCAACGCAGTTTCCGCGGCGAGGCGCCGAACGGCGCGTTCGGACTGGGGCTGAGGCGGCGTGTCTTCGTCGACGGCCGCGCCGCCGCGATCGCCGTAGATGCCCGTGGTGCTCAAATAGACGAAACGGCGCGGCGTGCCCCGCACCTGATCGAGCAGCCGGTCGAGCCGCACGTCTCGCAGGCCGTGCGGCGCCGGCGGCACGGTGTAGTAAACGATTTGATCGTCGACATCGCAGGGCGCCGGCGGCAGGTCCAGATTCATCAGCGCCGCGTCCGCGCCGACGGCTGCAATCTGCATCAGGCTCTGCGCCCGGGTGGCGTAGCCACGTACCGCCCGCTTTGCCAGCACGCACCGTTCGGCCAGCCGCAATCCTAGATATCCGCAGCCGACGATCGAAACCGAGTACATGCTAAGGTGCCCGACGAGGAATGAGCGTGCGCGTGAGTCTAGCGAAATCGGATCTTAGTTTCAGCGTGACCCCGGCGGAGTCGCTGCTGGATGCCGCACTCCGGTCGGGACTGCGCCTGCCGCACGGCTGCCGCGGCGGTAACTGTGGCGCCTGCCGCGCTCGACTGCTGCACGGCGAGATCCATTATCCGAATGGGCCGCCGCTCGGACTTGCCGCGGCGGAGGTACGCGACGACTACATCCTCTTGTGCCAGGCGCGCGCATCGAGCGATGTGGCGATCGAGACCTTCGAGCAGACCACGCCCGACGCGACCGTCGTCAAACGTCTGCCGAGCCGTATCGAACGTACCGAACGGTTGTCGCACGATGTCATGGCGGTTCATCTACGCTTGCCCGCGGCCGAGCCGTTTGCGTTCGAGCCGGGGCAATACATCGATATCCTGCTGTCCGGCGGCCGGCGGCGCAGCTTCTCCATCGCCTCCCCGCCGCACGACTCGCGCCTGCTCGAATTGCACGTACGGCGCGTGAGCGGTGGCGAGTTGACCGAACGACTGTTCGCCGGCGAGATGGGCACGTTGTTGACCATCGAGGGTCCTCTTGGCCGGTTCGTATACCGCGACGATCGCTCTGCACCGATGCTGCTGGTGGGCGGCGGTACCGGTTTGGCCCCGCTCAAGAGCATCCTGCGCCACGTGACGGAAAATTCGCTCGATCGACCGCTGCTGGTCTATTGGGGTGTACGCAGCGAAAGGGATCTGTATGCGCACCGGGAACTGCAAGAGTTGACTCGGCGCTCGACCAACGTCTCTTATCAGGCCGTGTTGTCCGAGCCCGATCCAACATGGCACGGTCGCCGCGGCTGGGTGCATGACGCCGTTCTCGAAGACTTAGGCTCGCTCGATCCCTACGACATTTACGCGAGCGGACCGCCCGCGATGATTGGCGCCGTCGCCGACGGCTTCCGGCGCCGCGGCGCCCGCGAGGATCGTCTGTTCGTCGACTCGTTCGATTACGCTTCCGACACGCTCGCGCGCCAGCGCTCGAGTGTCGACACCAAGGCATGATCGTCCGCCGAAGCGGCCAGCAGCATCGGCGCTGCGATTCCGTGCTCGCGCAACACCGCCGCCACCCGCGCGCTCGGCACCAGCCATTGCACCCGTTCGAATTCACGGCGCAGGCTGGGCGTCGCCAGTTCGAGCAGGGCGAGCGCGATCTCCACGCTGGTCGCCGTTATCACGTGTACGGCCCCCGCGCTGAAGCTCGCCTCGAGGGCCGCGACGTGCTGGCGAGAATATTTCACGCGCTCACGTTGGTACACCTCGAGCACGGTGACTTGCGCGCCGCGCTCCGCGAGGCGTTGCTCCAACAGCTGCCGACCGGATTTCCCTTTGACGATCAATATGCGTCGGCCGGCCGCCGCCGTCAGAGCGGGATGCCTCAACAGTGTCTCCGAATCGACCGCAGCCAGCGGGCTCACGGCCACATGCCCGGTAAAACCGGCGAGGGCGCGGGCCGTGGCGGGACCGATGGCGACGAGTGGCGGGAGCGGCTCGCCGCTCAGCAGCCAGGCCCCATGGTGGGCGGCGTTGGCGCTGGTGAACACGATCGAGTCGAAGGCACCGATCGGGTTGACGCGTGCCGACAGCTCGGCCCGGTCGCCCACCGGCTTGATGTCGATGGTCGGCAGACGAACGACACTTGCGCCCTCGGACGTCAGCCTGTCGCACAGCGGTCCGGCTTGCTGCGCAGGCCGCGTGACCAGGACCGCGACCCCTTGCAACGTCGGCATGACTTACGGGTGACGCAGGCGCTCGAGCAACGGACCGGCTCCGGCGTCCAGCACGCGCTCGGCGAGTTGCACGCCGAGCGCTGCAGCCTGCGTGAATTCGCCGACGATGGAGTCGCGTATCAGTCGCGAACCATCGGGTTCCGCCACCAAGCCCTCGAGGGTCAGGCGCCCGCCTCGCAACGTGGCGTAGGCGGCGATCGGCGACTGACAACTGCCGCCGAGGCGGGCGGCGAAAGCGCGCTCGGCGTCCATCGCGGTGCGCGTGTCGGGATCGTTCAGCGCAGCCAATGCGCTGCGTGTTGACCTGTCGGCTGCCCGGCATTCGATTCCGATGATGCCCTGACTGACGGCAGGCAGACACACGGACGGTTCGAGACGCGCGCCTATGCGCGCTTCCCAGCCGAGGCGAATCAGTCCCGCACAGGCCAGGATGATCGCGTCCAGCTCGCCGTTGTCCAGACGCCGCAGGCGGGTATCGACGTTGCCGCGCAGGGCCTCGATCTTGAGGTCCGGGCGTTGCGACAATAATTGCGCCTGCCGGCGCAGGCTCGAGGTACCCACGCGGGCGCCTCTGGGCAACGACTGCAGCGAAGCGGCCTGCGTCGCCAACAAGGCATCGCGTGGGTCGGCACGCGGCAGAACGGCCGCGATCAACAGCCCATCGGGCAGATCTCCCGGCACGTCCTTCATCGAATGTACGGCGATGTCGGCGCGATCGGTCTCGAGCGCGACCTCCAATTCCTTGATGAACAGCCCCTTGCCGCCGATGGCGGCCAGACTGCGATCCTGAATCCGATCGCCTTTGGTGCTCATGGGCACGAGCTCTACCTGAAGCGCGGGATGCGCTTCGCGCAGCAGCGCCGCCACGTGCTCGGCCTGCCATAGCGCCAGCGGGCTCTTCCGCGTCGCAATGCGCAGCGTCGAGGCGAAGTCAACCGTCTGCATACGCGTCCCAGTCGTGGCTTTCATGAAGCGCGAAATACTAGGCTTTGTGCCTCAAACGGTAAAGCGCAGCGGGCTCGCTAGGTGGCGCCGTTACAGAGCGAGTCCACGTCGTGTTTGGCGGTGAGGCGCTGTGCGTCGATTTCGTCGGAGCTCAAATACTGACGTTCGCCGTCGGCGCCCGCTTTGTACAGGCGCCGCGCTTCGATCAGCTTCTTGTAGCGATCCTGGGCGTCGGTGCATTGTTTTTCACGAACTTGCGCCACGTCGTCGTCGACCGACTCTTTGGCGCCATCGTCGTGACTGGCCGGCGTCGTCGACGCGACTTTAGGCGCCTGAGCGGGCGCATCGACAGGGCCGGCAACGGCGCGGGCGGCGCGGTTGCCGACGATGTCCACCACTTCCGCGTGGACCCCGTCGGGAGGACTGTCGCCGTATTGGACCTTACCCTGCGCGTCGGTCCACTTGTAAATGACCGCCGAGGCCAGTCCGGACCAGGCGAGCAGCGCCGCGCATAAAAGGATCTGTGCGTTACAGAGCGCCCGAGCCGGCTTCGCCGGTACGGATTCGCATGGCTTGTCCCAGTTCCGAAACGAAAATCTTGCCATCACCGATTTTCCCCGTGCGCGCTGTTTCAATGATGGCTTCCGTGACCCGATCCACCTGATCGTCGTCGACGGCCAGCTCCAGTTTTACCTTCGGCAGGAAATCGACCACGTATTCCGCTCCGCGATACAACTCAGTGTGGCCCTTTTGACGGCCGAAACCTTTGACCTCCGTCACGGTAATTCCCTGAACCCCCACCTCGGCAAGCGCGGAACGCACATCATCGAGCTTGAAGGGTTTGATGATGGCAACGACCATTTTCATGCGGGGAAACTCCTGTGTGCAATCTCCGTCAAGTCTAGCAGCCCGATGAATGCTCGATTGCTGCATGACAGCGTGGAGTATTGAGATTTTCTGATGTATAAGGAAAGACGTCTTGCGCCGGCCGCGCGAATATAAAAAACGGCGCGGATCTCTTCGAGAGATCCGCGTCGCTGGGATATCGCACCGACGGGGGAGTTGGCTGGCTTGCCGGCGCGAGATGCCCTTAAATCGTCGTAACCATTGATTCCAGCCGCGACGGGGCGAAGGTTACGGCTGCCTTGCGATCGGCGTTCGGTCTGTTTGGCATGGACATCGATCTCGTAAGCTCCTGAAAGTTCAAATGGCGTCCGGACCCGTCTCTCCGGTCCTGACTCGGAGTGCTTCTTCCAATTCAAGCACCCAGACCTTGCCGTCGCCGGCCTTACCCGTCCTCGCCACGTTGCAAACAGCTTCCATCACCTGTTCGGCTATCGAATCGTCGACCGCCAGTTCGATCTTCGCCTTCGGCAAAAAATCCACGCTGTACTCGGCACCGCGATAGGTCTCGTGGTGCCCGAGCTGACGTCCATACCCATGAACTTCGGTGACCGTCAGTCCTTGGATACCGATATCCGCCACGGCCTGTCTCACCTCGTCTACCTTGAACGGCTTGATCACTGCGGTGATTAGCTTCATGCATTTCTCCGCGCCTGCGCCGCTTATGGAACCGCTTTCGTATGTACTTGCGCGTACCATGGTTCATGAGGATGCAGCTTCCATGCCAGATGCGGAGGCCGGTAGATCAATGATTTGCGCGCCTCAGCTGGAAAAAATGCGCTAAGTTGGTGCGAAGCGAGAATGAGATGCTTTATCTGGGTGCGAATTACCGTTGATGGAGGACATGCCAATGGGTTTCTTGGATGCAAACGGTTTGGATGATCTTGCGCGTCGGCTGGCCGATGCCGTACCGGAGTCGGTGCGCAGCTTTGGTCGCGATATGGAGGGCAACTTCAAGGCTGTGTTGCAGGCTCAACTCAGTAAGCTCGATCTTGTGAGCCGGCAGGAATTCGACGTGCAGGCCGCATTGCTTGCGCGCACCCAGGCGACTCTGGCGTCGCTCGAAGCCCGCGTGAAGGATCTCGAAGCGCGACTGACGCCGCAGTAGCGAGCGACACCCGGCAGTAGCGAGCCAC
>CAZZXZ010000067.1:17444-18377 GCA_964658135.1 uncultured Acetobacteraceae bacterium
CACACCCGCGTATGCACGTCAGCACCGTCCTCAGCCGGGCGCCTGCTGGGTTGGCTGCCCCTCTGGTGCGCGTCGAGGTCCATTTGGGGCCGGGTCTGCCGGCTTTTTTCATGGTCGGGCTGCCCGAAGCCGTCGTGCGCGAAAGCAAGGAGAGGGTCCGATCGGCATTGATGACGGCCGGCTTCGCCTTTCCGGCCGGCCGTATCACCGTCAATTTGTCACCCGCCGATCTGCCCAAGGAGGGTGGGCGATTCGATCTGCCGATTGCGGTCGGCGTGCTGGCTGCCAGCGGCCAGGTGCCGCAGGACTCCGTGCGGGGGCGGGAATTTTATGGCGAACTCGGGCTGGGGGGTGAACTGCGCGAAACGCGAAAGCTGTTACCTGCGTTGGTGGCAGGCGCCGGGGACGGCCACGAATTGATCGTGCCGGCCGCCAACGAACTCGAAGCCGGCCTCGTCGCCGCAGCGAAGGTCGGCCTGGCCGGTCATTTGACGGATGTGTGCGCCGCGCTCAAAGGTGTCAAACGCCTCGGTGGGGCGTCTCTTCAGACCTTGCGGACGCCCCGGCTCACGCCCGATCTTGCCGACGTGCGAGGCCAATTCGGCGCGAAACGCGCTCTGGAGATCGCGGCTGCCGGCGCTCATGGACTGTTGCTGATCGGTCCGCCGGGTGCGGGCAAAACCTTGCTCGCGCAGAGATTGCCGGGGTTGCTGCCACCCTTGGGCTTGAACGAGGCGCTCGAAGTGGCCTGTCTCGAGTCCGCGGCCGGCCGCCGGCCGAGCCTCGGCGCGGGTCGACCATTCCGCAGCCCTCAACACACCGCGTCCATGGCGGCGTTGATCGGCGGTGGCGCGTTCAAACCCGGAGAGTTGTCGCTCGCGCACTTGGGCGTCCTCTTCCTCGATGAATTACCGGAGTTCGCCCGTAACGTGC
>CAZZXZ010000068.1:0-18212 GCA_964658135.1 uncultured Acetobacteraceae bacterium
GTTCTCACCGTGAAAGGGTGGTGTCCTAGGCCTCTAGACGATGGGGACGCAGGCCGCAAATCTCAAAAAAATCGCACTCAATATCAAAAACGCATCGACATCGAAAAACTGGTGGAGCCAGGCGGGATCGAACCGCCGACCTCTTGCATGCCATGCAAGCGCTCTCCCAGCTGAGCTATGGCCCCACATGGAGGCGCGGGACGTTACCTGACACCATTCAATTCGTCAAGAAAATGAAGAGCCTAGGCCGTCCAAGCGACCAAAGCGGCCTGCAATCGCGCAATAGTCTCCTCTTTACCTAAGATCGACAAGGTGGCATCGATCGGCGGCGAAACCGTCCCGCCACAGACGGCGATACGCACCGGCTGGGCCAGCTTGCCGAGCGCAAGCTTTGCGCTCACGGCGCGGTCGTTGATGAGGGTATGCAGCGTGGGTGCGGACCAGTCGTCGCACTGCCCCAGATCCTGGAGGAGTTGCCGTAACACCGGGACGATTTCGGGTGAGATGTTTTTCCGTACCGCTTTCTCATCGTAGGACGCAGGCGCGCGGAAAAAGAACAGGCTGTTGACCGCCATCTCCTTGACCGTCTTGGCGCGTTCGCGCTGTGCGGTGCCGATCTGCGCCAGCTGCGCATCGTCGCTCACCCGAATCCCGGTTTGTTCGAGCTGCCACCGCAGCGGCATCACCAAACGCGAGACGGGCGCATGCATCATGTGTTGCTGATTGAGCCACGCGAGCTTCTCGCCATTGAACGCCGAGGCGGACTTATTCACGTCCGCAATGTCGAACAACCGCACCATCTCGTCGATCGAAAAGATTTCTTGATCACCGTGCGACCAACCCAGCCGAACCAGATAATTCAGCAGCGCTTCCGGCAGGAATCCATCGTCGCGGTATTGCAGCACGCTCACCGCGCCGTGACGTTTCGACAACTTGGCACCGTCGGCACCCAAAATCATGGGGAGGTGCGCATACACGGGAATGTCCGCCCCGAGGGCCGACAACATGTTCATCTGCCGTGGCGTGTTGTTTAAGTGGTCGTCGCCGCGAATGACGTGGCTGATGCGCATATCCATGTCGTCGACCACGACGCAAAAATTGTAGGTGGGCGAACCGTCGGACCGCACGATGATCAGATCGTCCAGCTCGGCGTTCTGAAACACGACTTGGCCGTGCACCACATCCTCGACGACGACGTCGCCGGTGGGAGGATTCTTGAAACGGATGACCGGCGGTACGCCTGCCCTGACGTCGGTGCGCTCGCGCCAACGCCCGTCGTAACGCGGCTTCTCACCGCGTGCGACCTGGTCGGCACGCATTTGTTCGAGCTCCTCCTTGGTGCTGTAGCACCGGTAGGCATGGCCCATCTCCAACAGAGAATCGGCGACTTCGCGATAGCGCGCGAAACGCTTGGTCTGAAAGAACGGGCCCTCGTCGTGATCGAGGCCCGCCCACTCGAGCCCATCGAGAATTTGCTGGATGGCCTGTTCGGTGGAGCGCTCGAGATCGGTATCCTCGATCCGTAGCACGAACTGGCCGCCATGCCGGCGGGCGTACAACCACGAGAACAACGCGGTGCGCAGCCCACCGATATGCAAAAAACCGGTCGGGCTGGGCGCGAAACGCGTACGCACATTCATAGACTTTCAACCGCAAAAACTCGGCCGCGAAGTTTAGCAGACCAAACTTCGACCCGGCGGCCGGCACGCTCCCGGCCGACTCCTGACTGGCTCCCGGCCATGGCCTCGTTGCCCTAATCGCGAAGTTTTTTGCTAGACTTGCGCGCTTCGCACGTAGCACCATTTTTGGGCGGTTAGCTCAGCGGTAGAGCACTGCTTTCACACGGCAGGGGTCACAGGTTCAATCCCTGTACCGCCCACCACGCGACCCGCGTGGCTGCACGACGACCAAGGTGTCAGCGCATGACCATGCTATTACTCGCGGCGATGGCTTTCGTCGGCACGCACTTTCTGCTGTCGCATCCGCTACGGGCGCCGCTGGTACGGGCAATGGGTGAAGGCGCTTTTCTTGGCATCTATTCCGTCATAGCCCTCGTCACCACGATCTGGATGATCGTGGCCTATGGAACGGCACCCTCTACCGTACCATTTTGGCTGGTGGGCGACGGCTTGTGGGCGGTAGCCACCGTGCTGATGTTGATCGCATCGATCCTGCTGGCGGGGTCGCTCGTCGGCAACCCCGCCTTCCCGAAACCAGGTGCGGCTCATGCCGCGCCGGGTTCGGCTCGCGGCGTGTATGCCATCACCCGTCACCCGATGCTGTGGTCGTTCGCGATCTGGGGCTGCGTACACATCCTCGTCTATCCGCTCGCCAAGAGCTTCATCGTCACCTCGGCGATCATCTTACTGTCGCTGGTCGGTGCGGTCTTTCAGGATCGGAAGAAGGAGCGGCTGCAGCCGCAGACATGGCCGGACTGGGAGCGCCACACCAGCTACTTCCCGTTGGCGGCGATCATCGGCGGACGAGCGCGTTTCGGTGGGTTCGGGCGCGTTGCCATCGTGGGCGGCGTCGTCATCTGGCTCGCCGCGACCTGGGCCCATATTCCATTGAGTGGTTGGCGGGCCGGTATTTGGCGCTGGTTTTAACGGCCTGAAGCGCCCGGGCGTTAACGTAATACGGCTACGGCTCACAGGTTCCGAGGGCGAACCATGAGACTACAATCTCTGCGTGAAGCCAGAACAAGCACTGTGGGGCTCTTCCGTGACGGTGGTTCTTCCCCGCCCTGGCGCCTTCCATGCGACGCCATGGATGGCACGGCTCGACGCGGTGATCCACTCGCTCGGGAGCGCTCACCAAATGTCGATACGCACGGTCGATCGCGGTCTCGCGGCGCTGCGCGACGGCCTGGCCGGCGAACGCGTCGACTTCATCGTCGTCTTGGATGCCGACCTGGGGCATCGGCCCGAGGACATCCCGCTGCTGTTGCGGTCGCTCGGCGCGGGTGCGGACCTGGTGCTGGGATCGCCTCTCGGCGCTCGACCGCAGTGGCTCGGCGCGTGGTTGCGGCGCCGCATCGCCGTGGCACTGGCGTTGCCGCTCGTGCACTTACGCGATCCGTTCGGTGACGTCTTGGCCCTGCGCGCTTCGCTGTTGAGCCGGATGGGCGATGTGGATTTTTGCGCGCCGCAACAGGTGTTGGAAATCGTGGTGAAGTCCGGCCGCGCGAAGGTGGCGGAATTATCCGTGCCCGATGCCTCGCCGGACGGACGCCCCGCGAGGCCCGAACAATGGCTCGACTACCTCCGGCATCTGCGCCGGCTGTACACGTATCGCTATGGGACCTGGGCGCATCTGGCCCAGTTTCTGCTCATCGGCACCTCGGGGTTGGCCGTGAACCTCAGCGTGCTCACCGTGGCGTTGCGCGTCGGGGTGAATGAAAAGTTGGCCGTGGTGATGGCGATCCTGACCTCGATGGTGTGGAATTTCCTCTTGAACCGACGTTTCAGTTTCTCGTACGCGCGCGACCGTCCCGTGATCCGGCAATTTGGCGGATTCGTCGCCGCGTGTTCCATCGGCGCCGTCGTCAATTACTTCACCACCACCCATCTGTGGCTGGCGCTCGGCAGCAGACAGATCGCCGCCGTCGTTGGCGTGATGGCGGGCACAGTATTCGACTTCAGCGCGAACCGTTTCATCGTCTTCCGCACCTCGCGGTCGACTCGTTAGGAGGCCCCCGCCGTCACCGCGCGACGATTCTGGTTCGCTCGCCGTCCGACAGTGTTAACGTGACTGGCTATACAGGAGATGCGCGTGAACCAATTTAAACCTAGCTCTTCGCCGGCCAGATCATCTGCACCCGTCGGCGACGATCCCATGATGGACTTCCGAGCCCGCCTGGTCCATCAACAAGCGGAGGCCGCCGAACGACGTCGCCTCGATTTGGCGGAACAGTCGTCGCGCTTGAAGACCGCCGAAGAACGGATCCGCATCTGGGAGCGCATCCACGAGGTCAACCTACCGCGCGATGCCGGTCACAACCTCGTCGAAATCATCGCCGCCAACACGGGGCTGACCGATGCGGACGTGCGCGACGAGCAGTTGCGCCGCGCCGCCCTGCGCGCGGCCACCACCGTCTAGATTTCCCAGTTCGGTTCGCCGCTGCCGGTGGCGGCGTCGATGATGCCGGCCGCGAGCAAGTGACCGATCACCTGCGTCGCCGCGGCCTCGGGCGCCAGCAGCGCGGTGTCCAGGCGGATCTCCGGGGCTTCGGGCGCCTCGTACGGAGAATCGATGCCGGTGAAGTTTTTAAGCTCGCCGCGGCGCGCTTTTTTGTACAGCCCTTTGACGTCACGTTGCTCGGCCGCCGCCAGCGAGGTGTCGACGAACACTTCGAAGAACTCGCCCGGTTCGACCAACCCGCGCGCCATGCGCCGCTCCGACCGGAACGGCGAGATGAACGACACCAGCACGATGAGGCCGGCATCCACCATCAGGCGCGCCACTTCCGCGACCCGGCGGATGTTCTCCACCCGATCCTCGTCGGTAAAGCCGAGATCCTTGTTGAGTCCGTGCCGCACGTTGTCGCCGTCGAGCAAGTAGGTGTGGCGGCCGTCGGCGTGCAGCTGTTTCTCGACCAGATTGGCGATGGTCGACTTGCCGGCCCCCGACAGGCCCGTGAACCATAAAATGCAGGGCTTCTGATGACTCAACTGCGCTCGCGCGCGCTTGTTGACGTCCAAAGCCTGCCAATACACGTTTTGCGAGCGCCGCAGCGCGAAATGCAGCAGGCCGGCACCGACGGTGGTGTTGCTCAGACGATCGATCAAGATGAAGCCGCCCAACACCCGGCTCGCCGCGTACGGTTCGAACGCGATGGCGCTGCTCAACTCGAGTCCGCAAACCCCGATGTCGTTGAGGTCCAGTTTCTTGGCCGCCAGATGTTCGAGCGTGTTGACGTTGACCCGGTACTTGATGGGCGACACCGTCGCCGTCACCGTCTTGGTGCCGATCTTCAACAGATAGGCGCGCCCCTGCAGCAACGGCTCGTCGCTCATCCACATGATCGTGGCTTCGAACTGATTGGCCACCGCCGGCGGCGCATCCGCCGCGCTCAGCACGTCGCCGCGGCTGACGTCGATTTCATCCGTCAACGTGAGCGTCACGGATTGCGCGGCCACCGCCGCCTCGACGTCGTGCGCGCCCACCAAGATCCGCGCCACCGAACTGCGGCGCCCGGTGGGCAATACGCGCACGGCATCCCCGCGGCGCACGATGCCGCTGGCGATCATTCCGGCAAACCCGCGAAACTCCGGCGACGGCCGGTTGACCCATTGCACCGGCATGCGAAACGCCGCGCCCGCCGCGTCGTCCGGCAAGGGCACCGTCTCCAAGTGCTCCAGCAAGCCCGGCCCGGGATACCACGCGGTCCGCTCGCTGCGCACGACGACGTTGTCGCCCGCCACCGCCGACACCGGTATGCAGGTGATGGAGGTGAGATCGATCTGGCGCGCGAAGTCCCGGTAATCGCGCTCGATGGCGCGGAACACGTTCTCGGAATAATCGACGAGATCCATTTTGTTCACGGCCAGAATCACTTCGCGAATGCCCAGCAGCGAAACCAGATAGCTATGGCGCCGCGTCTGCGTGAGCAGACCTTTGCGCGCGTCGACCAAGATCACCGCAAGATCGGCAGTGGATGCACCGGTGACCATGTTGCGCGTGTATTGCTCATGGCCGGGCGTATCCGCCACGATGAATTTACGTCTCTCGGTGGAGAAGAAACGATAGGCGACGTCGATCGTAATGCCCTGTTCGCGCTCCGCGGCCAGTCCATCCACCACGAGCGCGTAATCCAACTCGGCGCCGCGCGTGCCGACCCGTTTCGAGTCGTCGGCGAGCGTTTCGAGTTGATCCTCGAAGATCATCTTCGATTCGTGCAGCAGACGACCGATCAGCGAGGATTTACCGTCGTCCACCGAACCGCAGGTGATGAAACGCAGCAAGCCTTTGTAGGCATGGCGCGCCAGATATTGTTCGATGTCGGCCACGGTCGAGGTGGCGCTCAAGACGTTCGGGGCGTGCGGACTCGCGGACATCAGAAATAGCCTTCCTGTTTCTTCTTCTCCATGGACGCCGCGCCGTCATGATCGACCAGCCGTCCCTGGCGCTCGGAGCCCTTGGCGAGCAGCATCTCGCGAATGACCAAGGGCAGCGTGTCCGCCGTGCTTTCGCTCGCGCCGGTGAGCGGATAATCGCCCAGCGTCCGGAAGCGCACGCTCAAGGTTTCGATACGATCGTCGACGCCGATCGGCAGCCGGTCGTCGTCGACCATCAACAACTGGCCGCCACGCCGCAGCACCGGCCGCGGCTTGGCGAAGTACAGGGGCACGATGGGGACCTGTTCGGCGTGGATGTACTGCCACACGTCGAGTTCGGTCCAGTTCGACAGCGGGAACACCCGGATGCTCTCGCCGGGATTCTTGCGCGTGTTGTAGAGCTGCCAGAGCTCGGGACGCTGATTCTTGGGGTCCCAGCGATGTTGCGCGGAGCGAAACGAGAACACCCGCTCCTTGGCGCGGCTCTTCTCCTCGTCGCGGCGCCCACCGCCGAACGCCGCATCGAAGCCATACCGATCGAGCGCTTGACGCAGCGCCTGCGTCAGCATCATGTCGGCGTAGGCGGCACCGTGCGACCAGGGCTTCACGCCCGCCCTTACGCCCTCCTCGTTGGTATGCACCAAGAGCTGCAGGTCGTAGCGCAACGCCGTCGCATCGCGGAAGGTCAGCATCTCGCGAAAGTCCCAGCCGGTCGCGATCTGCAGTAGCGGGAACGGCGGCTTCGCGGGTGCGAACGCCTTCAGCGCGATATGCAGCATCACGGAGCTATCCTTGCCGATGGAATAAAGCATGACCGGCTTTTCACATTCCGCGACCACTTCGCGAAAAATATGAATGCTCTCGGCTTCCAGCCGCTGCAGATAGTCGAGGCGGGACATTTACCCGAGGTAATGCGCGGGGGTTTTCGCGCGGATGTCATCCGCCGTCACGCCCGGTGCGATTTCGATGAGCCGGAAAGGATCCTTGCGCGTGCCCCGCGAGAACACCGCGAGATCCGTGATGATCATGTCCACGCAATTGATGCCGGTGAGCGGCAGCTCGCATGCCGTCTTGAATTTCGGGTCGCCGTCTTTGGAGGTGTGATCCATCACCACCACCACGCGTTTGACGCCCGCCACCAGGTCCATGGCACCACCCATGCCCTTGACCATCTTGCCGGGGATCATCCAGTTCGCCAGATCGCCTCGCTCCGACACTTCCATGGCGCCCAGCACCGCCATGTCGATGTGACCGCCGCGAATCATCGCGAAGCTGTCGGCCGACGAGAAATACGACGTCATGGCGAGCTCGCTCACGGTTTGCTTGCCGGCGTTGATGAGGTCGGGATCCTCCTCGCCCGCATAGGGGAAGGGTCCGATGCCGAGCATGCCGTTCTCGGACTGCAGCACCACCTTCATCCCCGGCGCGATGTAATTCGCCACCAGCGTCGGAATGCCGATCCCGAGGTTCACGTAGAACCCGTCCTGCAGCTCACGGGCCGCGCGCGCGGCCAGATCTTCACGAGACCAAGGCATCGGCCGGCTCCTTGCGTTGGCGCACGGTGCGCTTCTCGATCAATTTTTCGTACGCGCCGCCGTCGATGATGCGGCTCACGTAGATCCCGGGAGTGTGGATCGAGTCCCTGTCGAGGACGCCGGGCTCGACCAGCTCTTCGACTTCGGCCACCGTGATGCGACCCGCGGTCGCCATGTTCGGGTTGAAGTTGCGCGCCGTCTTGCGATAGATGAGATTGCCTTCGGTATCGCCTTTCCAAGCCTTGACCAGCGAGACGTCGGCGACGATGCCGGTTTCCAAGATATAGGTCTCGCCGTCGACCACGCGGCTCTCCTTCCCCTCGGCCACCAGCGTGCCGGCGCCCGTCTTGGTGAAGAAGGCATAGATACCCGCCCCACCCGCCCGCACGCGTTCGGCCAGCGTTCCCTGCGGATTGAACTCGAGTTCCAATTCACCGGCCAGATACTGGCGCTCGAATTCCTTGTTCTCGCCCACGTAGGAGGAAATCATCTTGCGGATCTGCCGCGTTTTCAGCAGCAGACCCAAGCCCGCGCCATCGGTGCCCGCGTTGTTGGAGACCACCGTCAAATCGCGGACGCCGGAATCGCGCAAGGCGGCGATGAGCTTGTCGGGCACGCCGCAGAGACCGAAGCCGCCGCAGCATAACGTCATGCCGTCCACGAGAATGCCGGCAAGCGCGCTCGCCGCATCCGGATACACCTTGGAACTAGAGCTTATGTTCAACCGTTGACCCTCTCGTACGCGTGGATTCGACGCCTCAGTATGACGCGCCGAGTATACTGAGGTGCGCGGTCGACGTCGCTCAGTGACGCGCGCGGGCGGCGTCGAGCGTGTTGGCGAGCAACATGGCGATGGTCATCGGACCGATGCCACCCGGTACCGGGGTGATCCACCCCGCGCGTTCCGCCGCCGCATCGTACTCGACGTCGCCGACGAGACGGCCTGCCGCGGTCCGATTGATGCCGACGTCGAACACCGCCGCACCGGGCCGAATCCACTTGCCGCGGATCATGCCCGGCTGGCCCACGGCGGCAACCACCAAGTCGGCGCGCCTCACCTCCGCCTCGAGATCCCGCGTGCGCGTATGGCACACCGTCACGGTGGCCCCGGCCAACATCAACTCCAATGCCATCGGCCGACCGACGATGTTGGACGCGCCCACCACCGTGGCGAGCAGGCCGGGAAGCGCGATGTCGTACTCGGCAGCCAGGCGGATCACGCCGTACGGCGTGCAGGGCCGCAGCCGCGGCCGCTTCTGCGCCAACAGACCGGTGTTATACGGGTGAAAACCGTCGACGTCCTTGGCCGGATCCACCAGGTCCATGATCGCGTTGGCGTCGATGCCCCGGGGCAGCGGTAGCTGCACCAGGATTCCATCCACCAACGGGTCCACGTTGAGCGCGCTCACCTGACCCACCAGCGCCGCGTGCGAAATGTCTTCGCTCAGATCGAAGGCGAATGAATCGATCCCGGCTTCCGCACACGCCAGACGTTTGTTGCGCACGTAGATCGCGGAGGCAGGATCCGAGCCCACCCTCACCACCGCGAGGCCGGGCGGCCGGCCGCGGAGCTCGAGGAACTCCGCGGCGCGCACTTTGACTTCGGCACGTACCCGGGCGGCGACGGCCTTGCCGTCGAGCACCACCGCCGCCATGCTCAGTAGCGGTACTGATCGACTTTGTAAGGTCCCTGCTTCGACACGCCGATGTACTTGGCCTGCGCGTCGGTGAGTTCGGTGAGCTGTGCGCCGAGCTTGGACAACTGCAGCCGGGCCACCTTTTCATCGAGATGCTTGGGCAGCACGTACACGCCGATCGGATATTTGGCGGTATCGCCGTACAGCTCGATCTGCGCCAGCACCTGATTCGCGAACGACGAACTCATGACGTACGACGGATGGCCGGTGCCACAACCTAGATTCACCAAACGGCCTTCCGCCAACAAGATGAGGCGCTTGCCGTCCGGGAACACGATGTGATCGACCTGCGGCTTGATGTTGTCCCACTCGTACTGCTTCAGGGCGGCCACCTCGATTTCATTGTCGAAGTGGCCGATGTTGCAGACGATGGCCTGGTCCTTCATGAGCTTCATGTGCTCGTGGGTGATGACGTGGTAGTTGCCGGTGGCCGAGACGAAGATGTCGGCCTTATCCGCCGCATAGTCCATGGTCACGACCCGGTAGCCTTCCATCGCCGCCTGCAAGGCGCAGATCGGATCGATTTCCGTCACCCACACCTGCGCTGACAGGGCGCGCAGCGCCTGCGCCGAGCCCTTGCCCACATCGCCGTAGCCGACCACGAGCGCGACCTTGCCGGCGATCATGACGTCGGTGGCCCGCTTGATGGCATCCACCAACGATTCGCGACAGCCGTACAAATTGTCGAACTTGGACTTGGTGACCGAGTCGTTGACGTTGAACGCCGGGAAGGCGAGTTCGCCGTCCTTGGCCATTTGATACAAGCGCTTCACGCCCGTGGTGGTCTCTTCGGTGACGCCCTTGATTTTCGCGAGGCGCGTCGAGTACCACTTCGGGTCGACCTTGAGCTTCGCCTTGATGGAGGCGAACAACAGGGTTTCCTCCTCGCTGCCGGGCTTCGCAATCACGCTCGCGTCCTTCTCTGCCTTGGCGCCCAAGTGCAGCAACAAGGTGGCATCACCGCCGTCGTCCAAAATCATGTTCGAATAGCCGCCGTCGGTCCACTCGAAAATGCGGTGCGTGTAGTCCCAGTAATCGGCCAAGGATTCGCCCTTCACGGCAAACACCGGCGTGCCGCCTTCGGCGATGGCCGCGGCGGCATGATCCTGCGTCGAATAGATGTTGCAGGACGCCCAACGACATTCGGCGCCCAGGGCGTTCAACGTTTCGATCAGCACGGCCGTTTGAATGGTCATGTGGAGCGAGCCGGTGATGCGCGCGCCTTTCAGCGGCTGGCGGGCGGCGTACTCATGGCGGATGGCCATGAGGCCGGGCATCTCGGTCTCGGCGATCTTAATTTCCTTGCGGCCCCAGGCCGCGAGGCTCAGGTCGGCGACCAGGTAATCGGGCTTGGTTTTTATCTGTGCATTCATGATGAAGAAACTCCTGTGATGACTGTTCGGGGTGCGCGACGCGTTACGCGGCTCGCGTGGCTTTCAATTCCGCCGCGAGTGCCGCCGCCTTGTCGGTGCGCTCCCAACTGAACTCAGGTTCTTTGCGGCCGAAATGACCGTAAGACGCCGTCTTTTGATAAATCGGACGCGCGAGATCCAACATCTCGCGCAAGCCGTAGGGGGTGAGATCGAAATGCGCCCGCACGATCTGCGTCAGGCGTTGGTCCGGCAGCTTACCCGTGCCGAAGGTTTCGACCATGATGGAGGTGGGTTCCGCCACGCCGATGGCATAGGAGACCTGCACCTCGCAGCGTTCGGCCAAGCCCGCCGCGACGATGTTCTTCGCCACATAGCGGGCCGCATATGCGGCCGAGCGATCCACCTTGGAGGGATCCTTGCCGGAGAAGGCGCCGCCGCCATGACGGGCGAAACCGCCGTAGGTATCGACGATGATCTTGCGGCCGGTAAGCCCGCAGTCGCCGACCGGACCGCCGATCACGAAGCGGCCCGTGGGGTTGATGTGATACTTGGTGCGCTTGTCGATCCACTTGCTCGGCAGCACGGGCTTCAGGATCTCCTCCATCACCGCCTCGCGCAGGTGCTTGGTGCTGACGTCGTCCGAATGCTGCGTGGACAGCACCACCGCTTCCAGGCCCACCGGTTTGTCGTTCTCGTAGCGCAGCGTGACCTGGCTCTTGGCATCCGGCCGCAACCAGGGCAGCTTGCCGCTCTTTCTGACCTGCGCCTGGCGCTTCACCAAGCGATGCGCGAGCGTGATCGGCGCCGGCATCAACACGTCGGTCTCGTTGGTGGCATAGCCGAACATCAAGCCCTGATCGCCCGCGCCCTGTTTGCGCTCGTCCTTGCGGTCGACGCCCTGCGCGATGTCCGGGGATTGCTTGCCGATGATGTTGAGCACACCGCAGCTGGCGCCGTCGAACCCCATGTCCGAATGGTCGTAACCAATGTCGAGCACGGTCTTGCGCACCAGAGCCTCGACGTCCACCCAGGCCGTGGTGGTGACTTCGCCCGCGACGATGACCACCCCCGTCTTCACCAACGTCTCGCAGGCCACCCGGCCGCGCGGGTCGGCGGTGAGGATCGCATCGAGCACGGCGTCCGAAATCTGATCGGCCACCTTGTCGGGATGTCCCTCGGAGACGGATTCGGAGGTGAACGAGAAACTTTTGCTCATGAATGTCCTTGGCCAAACTGTGCTTGATAATGCCGATCGAACTCGGCCCGTGAGAATTCGTGGTTCTGCGGCCCGCTGGATGCGATTTTCAACGCACCCAGCAGCGAGGCCATCCGACCGGTGGTTTCCCAGTCCAGGCCGTGCAGCAAGCCGTGGATTAAACCAGCGCGATAGGCATCCCCGCAACCCGTGGGGTCGACCACGGCGCTCGGTTTCACCGCGGGCACCGTCAGCGTTCGACCGGCGGTGTGAATCTCCGAGCCGTCGGCACCCCGCGTGACGATGAGCGCGTCGACCCGCGCGACGATATCGGCCGCCGTCAGGCCGGTTTTGCGCTGTAACAGCTCCCATTCGTAGTCGTTGACGGCCACCCAGGTGGCCTGCTCGATGAACCGGGTCAGCTCGGCGGCGTCGAACAAGGGCAAATTCTGGCCCGGGTCGAACATGAAGGGGATGCCGGCGGCCGCAAATTGCGCCGCGTGGTCGATCATGGCCTGGCGGCCGTCCGGCGCCACGATGCCGAGCGCCACCGTCGCGCCGCTCCGCGCGCCGGTCGCCGCGACCACCTCCGCCACCGTGTTCAGATGCGCATGCTGCATCGCGCCGGGGTGAAAATTCGTCAGCTGATTGTCGTCCAAGTCGGTGGTGATGAAGGCCTGGGCGGTGAACGCATCCGCGATCACCTTGATGTGCTCGACCCCGATGCCTTGCGCCACCATCCGCTGCCGGTAGGGCTCGAAATCCTGCCCCGCCGTCGCCACGATGACGCCCACATCGCCCAGCAATTTCAGGCTGTAGGCGATGTTCGCGGCGCAGCCGCCGAATTCGCGGCGCATCTCGGGCACCACGAAGCAGACGTTCAGGGCGTGCAATTTATCCGCCAACAAGTGCGCCTCGAAACGGTCCGGAAACCCTAAAATCGTATCGTAGGCCACCGACCCGCAAATCAAGGCCGCCGGCCGGCCGCCACGCTCATTCGCCATCACACACCCGCCGTTCAAACCGCTATTCTACCGTCAAGCCATGCTGACTGCGTCATCCAATATCGAGTCCCGCGACGTAAGCCAACCGCCCCAGATGTCGAAGCTGCTGGTGGTGCTGGGCGCGATCTCCATGCTGACGCCCTTTTCGCTGGATCTGTACCTGCCCTCGCTGCCCCTCATCGCCACCGACTTGAGCGCGGCCGCGGCGTCCGTGCAACTCACGCTGCCGGCATTTTTCATCGGCCTGTCGATCAGTCAGTTGTTCTTCGGGTCGGTGGCCGATCGCGTGGGCCGGCGCCCGCCGCTGCTCGCCGGCCTTGCCATGCTCGCGGTGGGGTCGATGGGCTGCGCGCTCGCCCACAGTGTCGCCACGCTCTTGATCTGGCGCACCGTGCAGGCGCTCGGCGTGGGCGCGGCGAGCGTGATCCCGCGCGCCATCGTCCGCGACCGGTTCGACGTCGCGCACACGGCCCGCGCCCTCTCCCTGCTCGGCATCATTACCGGATTGGGTCCGATTCTCGCCCCGCAGATCGGCGGGCTGATTCTGCTGGTCGGCAGCTGGCGCTTCGAATTCTGGCTGCTCGCCGCGATGGCGCTCATCTGTTGGGTGACGGCGTACTACGCGGTGGCCGAATCGATACCGGCGCAGCGCACCCGCGCCATCGGGCCGAAACTCTGGCTCGAGCTGCTCGGCGACCGGCGCTATCTGCGCTACGCGCTGCCCGCCAACCTGGTGCAGTCGAGCATGTTTGCCTACATTGCCGGCGCGCCGTTCGTGTTCATCAACTTGATGAAATTGACGCCGCAGCAGTTCGCCTGGACGTTCGGCTGCAATGCCGTGGGACTCATGATTGCCGGACGCATCAACGCGCACATCGTCTCGAGCCTGGGACCGGAATTGATATTTCGCCGCTCCATGATCGCCACCGCGGTGCTAGGCCTCATCATGTTCGCGATGGCGCTCGGCGGCTGGGGCGGCTTCTGGGGCGTGGCCATCCCGATGTTCTTTTTCATCTCCACCCTGGGCTTCAATTTTTCCAACGGCTTCGCGCTCGGGCTGGCACCCTTCGGCGCGTCCGCCGGCACGGCGTCGGCCTTGTTCGGCACCCTGCAGTTCTTCATGGCGGGGCTGGCGGGGGCCACCGTCAGCGCCCTGTATGCCGGCACCGCGAGCGCCATGTGCGGCGTCATGGCCGGCATCGCGGTGAGCGGCGTGATCCTGTATCGACTCATGAGATAATCGCAGCGAAATTCAACCAGGAGAGATGAGATGAAAAAGACCAGTGCAACCCTGACGGCGATCGGTAGCCTTCTGACGCTGGGTGCGGCCGTCATGGCCACCCCGACGTGGGCAGCCGACAAACCCGAGATGGAAAAATGCTATGGCGTCGCCAAAGCCGGCAAGAACGACTGTGCGGGACCGTCGCATTCGTGCCAGGGTCAGGCGAAGGTCGATTCGGGTCCCAAGGAATTCATCGAGATTCCGAAGGGCACCTGCGAGCGGCTCACCGGCGGCAGTTTGACGGCTAAGTAAACACCGATGGCGCAGCTCACGGGGCCCACTCGCGCAGCGATGCCGGCTGCCGCCGGCATCGGTCTGCGGGCGCAACATCACGTCGAGGTGGCGTCGCACTCGCCGGCGGCCGCCTGGTTCGAAGTGCATGCGGAAAACTATTTCGCCGACGGCGGCGCGCACGTCGCGTGCCTGTCCAAGATACGCGAGCGCTATCCGCTGTCCTTGCACGGCGTCGGGTTATCGTTGGGCTCGACGGATCCGTTGAATCGCGATCACTTGAAACGGCTGCGCCGTGCCATCGACCGCTTCGAGCCGTGCCTGGTGTCCGAGCATCTGTCGTGGAGTTCGGTGGACGGTGTGTTCGCCAACGACCTGCTGCCGCTGCCCTACACCGAGGAAGCCTTGCAGCATGTCAGCCTGCGCATCGCGCAGGCCCAGGATGCGCTCGGCCGTCAGCTGCTGATCGAAAACGTTTCCAGTTATCTTACCTTCGCCGCTTCGACGCTCTCCGAATGGGAATTCGTCGCGGGCGTCGCCGCCGAGTCCGGCTGCGGCATTTTGCTGGACCTCAATAATATCTACGTCGCGGCTCACAACCACGGCTTTTCGTATCACGACTATCTGCACGGCATTGCACCGCACCTGGTCCAGGAATTTCATCTGGCGGGGCATGCCGCCCTCGACGTCGATGGGCGCGACCTGTTGATCGATACGCACGGCGCGCCGGTCTGCGCGGCAGTGTGGGACGTCTACCGGGCCGCGTTGCGGCGTTTCGGCGCCGTGCCGGCGTTGATCGAGTGGGATGCGAACATCCCCGCCTTCGAGGTACTGCAGGCCGAAGCCGGCCGAGCCGATGCCGTACGCGGGGCCGAACATGCCCTCGCTGCGTGAACTGCAAACCTGCTTTCTGAACGGGCTGTCGAGCCCGTCATCGGCGGCGGCCGCGCTGGTCGCGCTGCCCGAAGCCGCCGCCCTCGCGCGCCTGCGCATCTATCAGACCAATCTCCGCAGCAACTTCACCGCGGCGCTCAAGTCCGCGTATCCCGTCGTCGAGCGACTCGTCGGGGCCGACTACTTCAACCACGCGGCAGGCGAATTTCAGCAGCGCACGCCTTCGCGCTGCGGCGATCTCTTGCCGAGCGGCGCGGCGTTTCCTCAATTTCTGGCCGAGCTGCACCACGCCGGCGCCTATGCCTATCTGGCCGACATGGCACGACTCGAGTGGCAGATTCAGCACGCGCTGCTCGCGGGCGATCATGCACCGTTCGATCTGGCCAAGCTCGCGGCCGTCGAACCGGCACGCTACGACGATCTGCGTTTCGATACGCATCCCTCCCTCGGCCTGTTCGAGTCGCGCTATCCGGCCTTGCGCATCTGGCAAGCCAACGCCGATCCTACGCGCGAGCCCGAGCTCATCGATCTGGACGACGGCGCCGATCGACTCGCCATTCTGCAGCACGGCTTGCAGTTAACGTTCCATCGCCTGAGCGCCGGCGAGTGGCGTTTTCTTGGCGCGCTCGAGGACGGCGCGACGTTGGCCGACGCCATCGCGGCCGGTGCGCCGTTCGATGCGGCGGCGGCGCTGCAGCGCTGCGTCGCGGCCGGTGCGCTCGTCGGTTGTCGATGCTGACCTCGCGACGTCACGCCACCGTGCGCAGGCTGTACGCTCCCAACACGCTCGCCGCCCGCGTCTTCGACCCGCTGCAGCCCGTGCTGGCCCTGACGGCGCGCTGGTATGTGAGCTGGCAATTTTTGAAGGCCGGGTATCTAAAGATCACCAGCTGGAACAGCACGCTCTATCTGTTCGACAAAGAGTACCACACGCCGCTGCTCGCACCGCATGTGGCGGCGGTGGCCGGCACGTGCGGCGAATTATTTTTCCCCACGCTTTTGATGGTAGGCTTTTACGGTCGTTTGAGCGCGCTCGGCTTGTTCGCCGTCAATGCGGTGGCGGTGATCTCGTACGCACAGGTGCTGCTCGCGGAGGGTTCCGAGGCGGCGTTGGGTCAGCACATTTTATGGGGAAGCCTCTTGTCGTTTTTAATCGTCTACGGGCCGGGCAAACTCTCGGTGGATTACCTGTTGAATAGGTCACGGTTCTGACGCTCGGTCGAGATCTGTGCGGCAACTGGAACGATGCCGCAGGCCGTGAATGGTTGGTGACCAACGGGCTCGGCGGTTACGCCTGCGGCAGTATTTCCGGCGCCAACACCCGTCGCTATCACGCCTTTCTGATGGCGAGTCTGGCGCCTCCCGTGGAGCGCACGCTGCTCGTGGCCAAGGTGGACGTGAGCGTGGTCTACGGCGGCAAGCTCTATCGACTGGCGGCCAACGAATTCGCCGGCAGCACGGTGGATCCGTTGGGCTTCACGCATCTGGAATCCTTCGCCGTCGTCGACGGCATCCCGGTGTGGCGCTATGCCATCGACGATGCCTTGTTGGAACAGACCATTTTCATGGCGCCCGGCAGCAACACGAGTTACCTGCGCCTCGCGGTGTTGCGCGCGAGCATGCCCTTGAACGTCGAGCTCAAGCCGCTGGTCAGCTATCGGGATTATCACAGCCAGTCACGCGGCGCGCGGCCCTTCAAAGCCACGGCAGGGGACACCGAGTGCACGGTCGACGCCGGCGACGGCGCACGGCCGTTTCGCTTGAGCATCGACCGCGGGAAATACCTCGCGGCCGATATTTGGTACTGGAATTTTTTGCATCGGGAAGAATTCGGACGCGGGCTCGACTCGCTCGAGGATCTGTGGGGTCCCGGACTGTTCAACGCCGAATTGACGGTGGGAGCGCCGCTGTGTTTCATCGCCACGGCGGAGGACGGTCCGCCATCCGCGGGCGACGCCGTGCTCAAATCGCTGGTGGACAAAGCGCAGCGCCTGACCGCGCCGTTGCCGCCCACCGCGCCGCCGTGGATCAAGAGTCTGGCCATCGCCACGGACCAGTTCATCGTCAGACGGGGTCCGGCCGATGCGCCGGCTCTCACCGTGATCGCCGGCTATCCGTGGTTCACGGATTGGGGCCGCGACACCATGATCTCGCTGCCGGGGCTGACCACGACGCTCGGCCGGCACGACGCGACGGCGATGATCTTGCGCACCTTCGCCGGCTTCGTCGATCGCGGCATGCTGCCGAATTGCTTCTCCGACGCGGGCTCGGGCCCTGACTACAACACCGCGGATGCGACGCTGTGGATGTTTCAGGCCTTGCACGAACATCTCGAGGCCAAGCGCGATGCCGCCTTGCAGCGTGAACTCTTTCCGGTGCTGGTGGCCATCGTGCATGCGCACGTCGAGGGGACCCGGTACGGCATACGGGTCGATCCCGACGATGGCTTGCTCCGGGCCGGCGAGCCCGGCATCCAACTGACCTGGATGGATGCGAAACACGGCGATCACGTGTTCACGCCGCGCATCGGCAAGCCGGTGGAAATCAACGCGCTGTGGCTGAACGCACTGGAGTTCACCATGCGCCTGGCCGGCAGGTTGCGCAGCACGGCCGAGAAGCGTTTCTGCCAGGCGCTGCTGACGCAGGCCAGCACCGGCTTCGCCCGCTACTGGAACGAACACAAAGCCTGTCTCTACGACGTGCTGGACGGCGAGGCCGGTTCGCACGACGCCCGCCTCCGGCCCAACCAACTATTCGCGGTGTCCCTGCCCTACAGCGTGCTCTCGCCGGACCAGATGCGCGCGGTGGTCGACACCTGCTCCCGGGAACTCCTGACCAGCCACGGGCTGCGCAGTTTGAGCCCGCGCGAGCCCGAGTACATCGGTCACTACACCGGTAATTCCTGGCAGCGGGATTCGGCCTACCATCAGGGCACGGTGTGGGCC
>CAZZXZ010000069.1:0-18110 GCA_964658135.1 uncultured Acetobacteraceae bacterium
TTACACCCCCCGTCACGACGCCGGTGACGGCACCCGTCACGACCCCGGTGACTGCGCCGGTGAGCACGCCGGTGACGACGTCCGCCACCGTGGTTTCGGTGTCCGCGCCGGCGCAGAACGCTTCGGTTACCGGGTCGATCACGGTGGCCGGCAGCGCGGTCGGCTTCGTGAACGTTGAAATTTCCTGGCACGGCATCCTGCTCGGCCGAGCGACCGCCTCGTCGTCCGGTGCCTACAGTGCCACCATGAGTACCAAGACATTGCCCGATGGTGCGGAAAGTCTGCTGGTGAATGCGTGGGATTCGAGCGCGGGGCAAGCCTACACCCACACGGCACAGACCACGCTGACCTTGAACGTGGCAAACGGCAGCCTGAAGATCACGGATTTCGGTGCCGTCGCCGATGGCACCACGGATAATTTCGCGGCCATCACGACCGCCATCGCGGCAGCGAAAGCCAAGGGTGTGCCGTTGTTCGTCCCGGCAGGCACTTTCGCCTACGGCAGCGTGATCCGACTGACCGGCGTCAAGCTCTACGGCGTCGGGGATACCTCGATACTGTATGCGTTGAACTCGAACTATGAGTCCATTTTCATGTACGCCAGCGGGACCGAAGTTCGTCAACTCTACTTGACGGGGGTGACGCCGCCAAGCCGCGTGGCACCTTGGGAGGCCACTCGAATCACGCTGTTCGGAGCGACGAATTTCGTGATCGATCACGTCAACATTCAAGATTCTGCCGCCGCCGGGATTCAGACCGCGGAAAGTACCAACCACGGCACGATCAGCAACAACATCGTGATGAACACGCTATCCGATTCCATTCACATTACCGACAAGGCCAGCTACATCACCGTGCTGCACAATCACGTCGAAAACTCGGGTGACGACGGGATCGCGGTGGTCAGCTATCTGAACGATGGCGACTACGTCAGCAACATCACCGCGAAGAACAACACGGTGTTGAACAACAAGTGGGGCCGTAACATGAGCGTGGTGGGTGGTAAGAACATTCTCTACCAAAACAACAACCTGAGCGGCAATCCTAATTGGGCCTGCTTGTATCTGGCGCAGGAAGGCAGTTACAACACCTTCGGGGTCGTGGACGTCACCGTTCAGATGAACACGATGACGAACTGCGGCAGTGCAACCACCGGACACGGCGCCATCATGTTGATCACCACGGGAAGCGGTCAGAACACCAACGATCAATTGATTCGCAACGAAGTAAACCAGACCGGCTCGGGCATCGCGGGAATCCGGGTGTTCGGCTCGAATCAGGACATTACAATCGAGGACAATCGAGTGACGGGGGCTTCGCCTGCCTACGACGTGGAAACGACCAACGTCGCCACCGCGCTCTTTACGTCCGGCGCGGTTGGCTACACCGCCGTACCGGTTGATCCCATCCCCTAATCCCGCCCCAATCCGGTCCGTGAAGCCCGCGTACACTCTGTTCGCGGGCTTTTTTGTTCTTGGGGCTCGTTCCCGGCTCGCCATATCGGTGCGGCTATGCACAAAATCAGTGCGTGGCTTGCGCCGATTGTGTTACATAATCATGAGTGCGGCAAAATCTACAGCGAAATATGTCACAGATGGCTCCCGAGTCGTCAAAACCGATTAGAGTTCGGGCTGTTTTGCGAAGAATTAAACGTAACGAAAATGTAAACGAGGGGATGCAAGATATTGGCACAGAAGTTGCTTCGTTGAGAGCGCATGGGTAAACCAGGTCTCAACATTGAAACTGGATTGGTAGGCGGTTAATAGAAGGAAGTGCCATTATGCAAAAAATTCGCTCCGTGACGGCTATGTTGCCCGTTTTGATGGGACTTTCCGTGCTCAGCGTTGCTGAGGCCCGCGTCGTCAATCTCGGCGAGATTAACGATTACAGTGCGTATCCTTCCTACGACGTGACGGGGAAGCAGCCCTTCGCCGACCGCACGACCTTCCGCGTGAACGCGATGTTCGAAACCAGAGCATCAAATCCCATATTGCATCCTACGCACGCGGCGATGGTCACCGATGTCGAACCGGCTCTGTACCGCAAAGTGCTGAGCGTCGCGGCCGTACCGCAGGCCGAGACGGGTTTGATGGTGTTGAGCGGTTTGGGCCTGGTGGTGTTCCAACTACGTCGAACGCAACGGTCCTTGCGCCATCGGCCGTTGGCGGAGTGATTTGTCGACTCAGTAATCCAAGGACGGCAAATGTTGATGCATGGAAGATCGGCACGGCGGTACTTCGAGCGTAGCCGAACAGGAAAATCGATCACTGCCGGACGGAATGTTTATGGCCACTGAGTTCAAACACGGGCCGACCTCCGCGCCGCCCCGCAAACGTAGTCGCTCAACCGATCCGGGTTCGGGCCCGAACCCGAGCCGGGCGGAAAAGACTTTGCTGGCGGCTCGTAAGCGGACCAGCAAGTATGAGTCAGCCAAAGTCACCGCGGCTGACCCTTCGACGGTTTTCGTCATCAAGGCGTTGCTGTACCCGCTCATTTCCGTGCTATCTCTCATCGTTTGCTTGGCGGCGTGGCGGGAATCTTTCTTCGGCCACTATTTTTTGGTAGCCGTTTTTGCGTTCATCGGAGCCGCGGATTTTTTAGACATCGCGCACGTCCGCGGCTGGCAGAATTGGCGCGGCGGATTGGCCGGCCTTGCAGATATCTCGGTGCGCTGGCTGTTGGTCATCGCGTTCATCTGGGTGCTGTTGCGATTGTCCGGTGTGACGGAGGGGTTCAACAAAGAAGTGCTGTTGACCTGGGTTTTGATCACTCCGATGGCGCTGTGGCTGGGACAAATCATCGCGCAGTATTTTCTGGTCCATTCGAGTGCCGCCGAATCACGGTCCCGCAGTGCCGTGATCGTCGGAGTGACCGAACTCGGGGTCCGTTTGGAAGCCACGTTGGATCAGGACAGTCTGCTGCGCACGAACGTTCTCGGTTATTTCGAAGACCGCGATCAGAAGCGCTTACCGGCCGACAATCGCGAGCGGGTGCTGGGCAATTCAGCGCAGTTGTCGGATTTCGTCGCGGAAAACGATGTCAGCGTGGTTTACATCACGTTGCCGATGCACCGCGATCCAAGGGTGCTGCGCCTGCTGGATTCGTTGCGCGACTCCACGGCCTCCATTTATTTCGTCCCGGATCTGTTCGTGTTCAACCTCATCCAAGCACGACTCGATCTGATCAACGGCATTCCCCTGGTGGCGGTGTGCGAATCACCGTTCTATGGGGTGCATGCGTTGGCCAAGCGATTGACCGACATGGTTATTTCCGGCGCGGGCATCGTGATGATCGCACCGCTCTTGCTGGCCGTTGCCTTGGCAGTCCGGCTGTCCTCGCCGGGACCGGTGATTTTCAAGCAGAAACGTTACGGACTCGACGGCAAACCCATCGTCGTCTACAAGTTTCGTTCGATGACGGTAACCGAAGACGGCGAATCGAGCTATACGCAGGTGTTGCGCAACGACAGCCGGGTCACCGCGGTCGGCGCGTTCATTCGCAAGACATCGCTGGACGAATTGCCGCAGCTGCTCAATGTGTTCGGCGGCAGTATGAGCATCGTGGGTCCCCGACCGCACGCGGTAGCCGTGAACGAGCAGTATCGCCGACTGATCCCGGGGTACATGGTGCGTCACAAGGTCAAGCCGGGCATCACTGGATGGGCTCAGGTCAATGGCTACCGGGGAGGAGACGATCTCGATTCGATGCGCAAGCGCGTGGAATTCGACCTCGATTACCTCGATCATTGGTCCTTGCAGTTCGATTTCATGATCTTGCTGAAGACCATCGCCATGGTTCTGAAAGACAAGCAGGCCTATTGAGATTAGCGACGTGAAACGCATGATCAGGGGGCGAATGGCCGGGGGCGGCGAAGTACTGAGCGTTTTAGTAGTCGCGGCGCTGGCCGTCGCGGTGAGCGGCTGCATGGACAAGAGCGGTGCGCCGAAGAATTCGCAGATCGTGGCCGTCGTGAACGATCACGAGGTGACCGGCTCAGACATCGATCAATCGTCGGCGCCTGATGGACGTGCCATCGCTTCCGACAAGAATCGCCGCGCCGTCGACGATCTTGTTGGCGAGGAACTCCTGGTTCAAGGCGCCATCAAGCGTCGATTGGATCGGGACCCGGCGGTCCTGCAAGAGGTCGAAAACGCTCGACGCCACATACTGGCGCGCTATTTTGCCGAGCGGGAACTTTATCCCAAGGTCGCGATAAAACCGGGCGACATCGAAGAGTTCTACCATGCAAATCCGATCCTGTTCCAGAACAGGAAGCGCTTTCAGTTGAAGAATTTCTCGATTGCCACCGCGGCCCTCGACGATGAACTGCGTACCGAACTCGATCGTTCCCACTCGGCGGCGCAACTGCGGGATGCGCTCGAAAAACACGATATCAAGTATTCCTCCCAGGTCAGCATGATCACGGCCGATCAGCTCCCGGTGGACAAGCTCGGCGAGTTCGCGAAAGCCGAGGCGGGCGACATCATGATCGCGGGACAGGGTAACGGCAGAACGCTGTTGATGTTCGTCGTGGCGATCGAGGACGATAATCCCATGTCGTTCGAGCACGCCAAACCCTACATCGCACAATACCTCGCACAGCGCCGCAACGGCCAGGCGGTAACCGATTACCTCAACCAGGCCAAGGCCGGGGCAAAGATCGACTATCCCATCCATTCCGGCGATTCGAACTCGAAGTCTTCGATTCCCTTGTCGGTGCGCGAATCGGGCGCCACGGTGGGCGGTGGGTTTCAATGATGCCGGCCTTTAAAAAACACACCCTGCTGCGCTCGTTGCTGGCTTTCGTTGCGGCGGTGACGTGCTGGGTGTCTGCGGCGGGTGCACAGAGCACGGACTATCGGCTGGGACCCGGCGACCTGCTGAAGATCAGCGCATTCGGCTACCCCGATCTGGCGACGGAAGTGCGCGTGACGCAATCCGGGAATATCACGTTTCCACTGATCGGCGAAGTCGCCGTGGCTGGTTTATCGACCCACGACACGGAGAGCCTGCTGTCCAAACGGCTTGCTGATGGCAAATTCATTCCTGCGGCTCAGGTATCCATCCTCGTGGAGGAATATCAGAGTCAAAAAATTTCGGTCATGGGTCAGGTGACGAAACCGGGCCAATACCCCCAGTCACAGTCGAACCGGGTGTTGGACTTGTTGGCCGAAGCAGGCGGACTCATCAGCGCGACGGCCGGCGACGAAGCAACGGTCTTGCGACATGACGGCTCCAAAGTCGACATCGATCTCGCCAAGTTATTCGAGGGCGATCCGACGCAAAACCCGGTGGTGCTGGCCGGCGACACCATTTACGTGCCGAAAGCCGAACAGTTTTATATCTACGGCGAAGTGCAGAAGCCGGGCGTGTATCGACTCGATCGAGGCATGACGGTATCTCGAGCGATTTCCGCAGGCGGAGGTCTGACGCCGAGGGGTTCGGAGCGCTCGACCGTGGTCAAACGACGCGACCCCCAGGGGAAAGAGGAGAAGCTCTCGCTCGCCGGCTCGGATCTGCTGCAGGCGAACGACGTCGTTCGGGTCCGCCAAAGTTTGTTTTAAGCCATGGAAATGCAAAGCTAATGAAGCCGACACAGCTGTTTCAAATTTTCTGGGCGCGTCGCTATTTGCTGGTGAGCGTACTCGCCACGTTGGTGCTCGCGACACTCGTGATCGGCTTGTTGACCGCGAAGGAATACGTCGCGGAGGTTTCGCTGCTGGTCGACGTGAAAAGCTCCGATCTGTTGAACGCCGTGCAGTCGGCCCCGCAACTCGATGCCGCCTATCTCGCCACGCAGATCGACGTCATCACCAGCCACAACGTCGCTCTCAAGGTGGTCGATGCACTCAAGCTGACCGACAATCCCTCGATGCGCAAAAAATTTACCGCGAGCACCGGCGGGGATGGCTCCATGCGCGATTGGATGGCGGATCGACTGCTCGAGAAACTGGCCGTCAAACCGTCGCGTGAGAGCCGGGTCATCAACGTCGATTTCACCAGCACGGACCCGACGATGGCCGCGGCCATCGCGAATGGCTTCGCCAACGGCTACATCGAGACGAGTCTGGAACTCAAAATAGAGCCTGCACGCCACCAAGCGCGCTGGTTCGACGAGCAGTTGCTGGGGCTGCGCAAAAACTGGCAGGACGCGCAGCAGCGTCTGTCCTTGTATCAACAGAGTCATAACCTGGTCGGCAACGACGGGCAATTGGACGTCGAGAATGCGCAGCTTGCGGAGATCGCCCGGCAATTGGTCACCGCGCAGGCCTCGATGTACGAAGCCCAGGCCCGGCGCAAACAGATCACCGGCCGGCAATTGGACCAATCGCCGGATGTGCTCAACAACGCCTTGTTGCAGAACATGAAAGCCGACCTGTCCCGCGCGGAAAGCAAACTCGCCGAAGTCGAGAAACACTACGGCAGGAATCATCCTCAATATTTGGGCGCGGCGGCGGAAGTGGAAAGTTTGAAGAGGAAACTCAATCAGGAAGTCGGCGCGGCGAACGGCTCCATCGTGCAGGCGTCCCAGATTGCCCAACAGCGCACGACCGAACTCGAGCAGGCACTGGCCAAGCAGAAGTCGCAAATTTTGGCGTTGAAGCAGCAATACGACGCGCTCGATGTGTTGAACCGCGAAGTTCAAAGCGCCCAACGCACCTATGAGGCGGCGACCCAGCGCGGCAGCGAGGTCAGGCTCGAAAGTCAGCTGAACCAGAGCAGCATCGCCATACTCAATCCGGCGGTCGCGCCGCGACGCCCCGCGCGCCCGAAACTATTGACGAATCTCGTCATGGCGATGATGGGCGGGTTGCTGCTCGGCTCGGCGGCCGCTCTGGCCGCGGAACTTCTGGACCGGCGTGTTCGAACCAGCCTCGACATCGTCGACGGCGCCGGTCTCGAGGTCCTCGCCGAAGTCATGTTGCAGCGGCCGCCCATCTTGCAGTTGTTCGCCGTGCCCATGGCCCTCGCCTCAAATCGGAAAGGCAATTTACTCGAATGACAGTCAGAAACGGAATCGAGCCATCATGATAAACATTGTCGAGATCCCAGCAAGCGCCCCAGCAAGCGTAGAACCCAAAGCGGACGGCGATACATTGATCGGCGACCTCCTGCTGATGGACGGCAAGCTCACCGAAAGCGATGTCAAGCGGGTCGTGGGCGTGCAGCGTCACGAAGGCATCCGTTTCGGCGAAGCCGCCATGCGGCTCGGATTGGTGCGCGACGAGGACGTCGATCGCGCGCTCGCGTTACAGTTCGACTATCCCTACATCAAGGACGGTGTCTCGAATCTCGACCGGCGTCTACTGACGGCCTATGAGCCAGCTTCGCCGGCCACCGAACTGTTTCGCAGCCTGCGCAGCGAATTGATGCTACGGTGGTTTTCGGATCATCAAAAAAGCCTCGCCATCGCCTCGGCGCGTGGCCGGGAAGGCGGCAGCAGCGTGGCGGCGAATCTCGCCATCGTGTTCGCCCAGCTCGGCGAACGCACATTGTTGGTCGATGCGAATTTGCGCTCGCCCATTCAGCACAAGCTGTTCGGGATCGAGCAGACCGACGGATTGTCCGCGCTGCTCGGTGGCCGCATCGCTTTCAAACACGCCGTACGTTCGGTGGCCCCGTTCGAACGCTTGTCGTTGTTGTGCGCGGGAGGCATGGTGCCCAATCCTCAAGAGCTTCTCGCGCGCGATACGTTCGCCAATCTGATGGAATCGCTGCCGGCAAAGTTCGACATCATCATCGTCGACACGCCGCCGGTGCTCGAGACGGCCGACGCGCAGATCACGGCGGCCCGGGCCGGCGGGTGTTTGTTGGTGGCGCGGCGCCATCGCACCAAACTGCGCGATTTGAAACGCGCGGCCACGCGGCTCGCGCCGTCCGGCGCTGTGATGTTGGGCACGGTGATTAGCGATTGAAAGGACCGGATGGCGCCGCCCGCGTCAGTATTCTCGTCAACAATTATAACTATGGCGAATTCGTGCGCGTTGCGGTGGAGTCGGCAGTCGCGCAAACACATCCGCCCGTCGACATCATCGTGGTGGACGACGGTTCGCGCGACGATTCGCTCGAAGTGCTGCGAACCTTCGATGCACGCGTCACGGTGGTGGCGAAGGACAATGGCGGCCAAGGGTCGGCGTACAACGTGGGGTTTGCAAGAAGCTGTGGCGACATCGTAATTTTTTTGGATGCCGACGATTGGCTGTATCCCGATGCAGTGGCGAAGATCGTTGCGGCCTGGCGTCCGGGCGTCGCGAAAATTCAGTTTCCGCTGACACTGGTCGACCGCACCGGCAAGTCGTTGCAACGGCAAGTCCCGCGCAGCATGAGCGATGGCGGAGCCTTGAAGCTTCTCAAGGAGTTCGGCACGTATAACTCGCCGCCGGGTTCCGGTAATGCGTATGCAGCAGCATTTTTGCGCGAAGTGCTGCCGTTGGATGAGAGGCGGTGGCGGATCGCCGCAGACACGGTGCCCATCGCCATGGCGCCGGCCTATGGGGACGTGGTGTCGATCGACCACGCCTTGGGGGCGTATCGACTGCACCGTGCAACCGGGGACTCTTCGCTGTTGATGAACAATGCACCGGCCAACCTGTGGGAGGAATACGATCGTATCGACGAGACGAAAAAGTTCGTCGGCGCGGCGTTGAACACCCTGGGGGTCGATCGGCACGAACCGCTTTATCTGGCGCCTTGGGAGGCGCGGGTGACCACGCTGTGCGTGCGCTTTGGAGGACAAGTTCCGTCGCGATTCGGCGCGTCGGCGCGCGATATCGCCTGGTTTTCGCTGCGCTCTCTCTGGCGCTGGCCGGATTGGAGCATCAAACAGAAGGGGGTGCAGAGCGTGTGGATGCTGCTTCTGTGGGTGCTTCCGCAGTCCTTGGCCAGACGTCTTGCGTTGAAGCACAAGACATCCGTCGGCGCGCCCGCTTGAAAATCAAGTCCGTAAATCGGCCAACGTCTTGCGTAGACGCCGCGGCATGACGTCGTATATCAACCGAGGCACTATGGAGAGATAGACACGCCGTGGCGTGAGAAGACCGGCCTCGCGAAACAGCCCCTTGGTGAGCAATCTAGCGCTATTTTTCGCGATCAGGTGATCGATTGCCGCCTTATTCTCGATCAATTCGTCCGACATCAGCGACACGGAGTGCCTGATATAGCGGCAATCGTCGCCGTCGAGGCGGTACGGACGATAGGTCGCGACCTCGAGAAGTTTTAAAGAGGTCGCGATACGCAAATGCAGCGATTCCCCGTCGGTCAATCCTTCGCCGCCCAATTCGACGATCTTCTCCAGCGTTCGGGCGGCTTGATAACGCGCCAAGGCGTTGCGCGGAAACGATAGATCCTCCCGGCCTTCACTGCGCCTGATGGCCGACAAGGAAGCCAACTGCGAGCTCAAGGCCGCGATCCGCCCATTGATGATGGAGCGCGAGGAAATACTGTTCGAGTGCATACGGTAGAACCCGAGCGACCGGTCGAGGCTGTGCAACGTACCATGCTGGCGCAGCCGCCAGTACAAATCCGTGTCCTCGCTATGATTCACGTGGCGATATCCGCCAATCGAATCAAACGCCGTGCGTCGAACCATCAGAAAAGGATGCGACAGATAAGGTTCCCGAGATGGGAGCCATTTGGCGTCGGCGTCATCAGGCTGAAAAAATTGAACCTGACCAGTCAACATGCCGGCTCCGTCAATGTAGGTCACCGTGCCGGAGACCGCGACGCACTCGGGATGTTGCTCCAGATAGGCCAGCTCCAGCTGCAGGCGGGCGGGATCGGAAATGTCGTCCGCGTCTTGTCGTGCTACATATTCCGCCGTGCTGAGGCGAAGCCCCGCGTTCAAAGCATCGACGATGCCGCCATTAGCCATGCTCAAAATTTCGATGCGTTCGTCGTGACGGGCGAGTTCGCGGAGTATCTCGCCCGATTCGTCGGTCGATCCGTCGTCGATCGCAATGAGTCGAAAGTCGCGAAAAGTCTGGTTTTGAAGGCTTTTAACCGCCTCCGCCAGCGTGGACGCTGCATTGTAGATCGGCAGCAGTACATCGATCTTGGCCATGTGAGAATCCTTTCTGTCGCCGGTGCGGGCCGATCCCTGTGGAATTTCGGATAACTTACAGCAAGTTTGGTCCATCCATATGACAAAGAAACGCCTGCCGCATGCGGACGATCTGACGTAAACTAACTGCTCCTTAGTGCCGGCGCTGCATGAGCAATTCAAACTCGCAAATCGACCACGGATGCTCTGCCGAGCGGCTGATCCCGAACTCAGTCAATTGACGAGCGACACGGTCAAACCCCAGAGCCTACGCCGAGACGCTATGTATGTGTATAGCGCCTATGTCCTGCGCTATCTCAGCGTGCTCGTTCTGGTGCCCTATTACGGCCGTGTACTGGGTCCGACGACCTATGGCAACGTTCTGGCTGCGATGTCTCTGATGTCTCTTGTCTGGATGACGGCCGATTTCGGTCTGTCAACACCCGGATCCCGCGACATCGCGCAGAGCGCCGACGATGAGCTACGTTCGCGGATTTTTACGAAACAGTTTTCCGCGCGGCTGATCCTCATACCCCTCGCCATGATCGTCGGCGCCATCGGCACCGTCGCATCCTCCACGTTGCGTGCAAATCCCTGGTTCGGGGCGATCGGCACGTTGTTGGGTATCGTGAACTCGCTGAACCTCGGCTGGCTTTATCAGGGTTTGCGCAAATTCAGGTTTTCGTTGGTTTTCGAAGCCATGATCTATCCGCTCAATATCCTTTTCGTCTTTTTGCTGGTGAAAACCAGTGCGGATGGCATTCCGGCGTTGCTCGCGATTCTGATTTCGACCTGCGTTGCCACCCTGTGCTCCTATTTCGTCGGGCTGCGGTTGGTACGGCTGCGTCGGGTCGCGCTGTTGGGCAGTTTCGCGGAGCTGCGGGCGTCGAGCACGTTTTTTTTCCAAGGCGCCAACTCGGTCATCATGGCCTCCGGTTCGACGTATCTGCTGAGCGCCCTCTCGACATCGAAGCAGGTGGGCTACTTCGGTTCGGTCGAAAAGCTGATCTCGTTCGCTCTCGCGTTTTTACAGCCCGCGGCGCAGGTTTTGATGCCGACTATTTTTCACAGGGCGATGCACAGGCCGGGCAACGTCAATCGCCTGATCGGCATAGGCATCCTGTTCGAAACCGGTTACGGCGTCTGTGCGTGCGTCGGCGGGTTGGCCCTGGCTTGGTACTTCATTCCACTGGCCTTCGGTGAGGCTTTCCTGCCGTCCGTGCCCATGATGAAAATAATGGTGTGCGCGCTGCCTTTCGCAGCCTTTACCCATGCCATCGGGTGTTATGTGCTCATCCCTCAAAAGAAGGAAAAGTGGCTGCTCAGCGCTCTCGTCTTAGGGAATACGATCAATTTAGCGATGGTTGCGCTGTTCGCGAGAAGCCTCGGCGGTATCGGCGTATCCATGGCTCGCGTAGCGGGCGAAGGCGTCATTGCCGTCGTCATGGTCATTTTCATGGTGCGTCTGCGATCAAACAACGTCCTCGCCGCAGTACGATCTGACAGTCCCATTTGAAAACTCAACGCGCGATGGATCTATAGTTTTCGTGCGGATAAGCGCCGCATGGTCCGCATGAAGCCGGGCACCGTTTGTTTGGCTATCGTGGCGATGCCGACGCATTCGGCGCTAAACCGCATGTGCCACCCGTCTATGAGCTTGCGCATTACCGGCTCGGGATACGTTCCTATGAAATCCGTCGTGGCACCAAACTGCGTGAACAGTCGATGCAAATAAGATCCCCGCGGCGGTAACAACTGCTTATACAGACCGATCTTGTCGAAAATGTTGTTGAACAAGTGGATGGTCTTCGAGTCTTTGCAAAGCACCATGCACTCGTCGGCATATTCGGGCAGCAACACCTTGTAAAAATCGGTGAAGGTTATCGGCATGAATTCCGTCGGATCATGGATGCACGGTTCCAGATCCTTGAACCGCGATCCGAAGGTCCGTCTGATGATTCCCTGCGTGACGGCCCAGGGTAGGTCCCTATCGAACATCGATTCGCATTTGAGGATGATCTTGGCCAGTTCAGGGGCGTCCCGCCGAATTCTAAGTAAGGCGCTGCAAACGTCGTGCGTGCCTTCGCGCACGAAAAAATTAACGTTCGGGTCGATCGAAAACGGTTTCAACACGAACACATCCGTGTCGCACCAGCTCAAATCGGTCTTCGACAACATCAGATAGCGAAAGTAGTCGGCGAAATGTGCGACGTTCGGTTTGCCGTCAGTGATGAATCGATCCAGATACTCGAGTCCGACGATGTCGCGCGCGTCGGCTTGATTGACTCCCGCGGGGACGCCCTTCAGCGGTTCGTAACTGAAAAGCGTGACGCTATGGCCGAAGCGTATGAACGACGACAAACAAATCGCCTCGTAGGGAGACAATTCCCCGAACCAGAAGGAACCAAAGCTACTCATCCTTGAAGCGTCCACCGCGGGCGCTTGAGTCACCGGTAAATTATGGAATAGCATCGAAATTCCGGGCCACCCGTAGATTGTCAGAGGGCCAAGGGCTCAATCTCACGGTCCGTGTCAGATTAACCATAAGGAGTAGCTGGGTAACGTCGCTGATTCGTAAAACATTATTGTGCAAGCGGAGAAGTTACCTCCTGAATTAGGCATTATCGTGCATTTTGCGTCAAGGCTTAACCGCGGCGTGTGACGCATTCCATGCTTCCTAGCTTTGTTTGGCCGGTTCCCTGACCGCCTCGGCGCCCTTGGTCCAATTTCGGGACAACCCGACGAGCGCAAGCCGGCGGGTCGCCGCCGCTTTCAACCGACGGTAAAATTCCTTTGCGATGAACGGCCAGTAAAAATCCACCGGTACCTTCGCCAGTCGCTTAGGACGCTGTCGCGCTGAAATACCGTCAATGGATTCGGTTCATGCTTCAAGACTCTGCGAATATAACGAGCGCCGTGGAGCACCGGATGCAGAAAGGCTTCATCAGGTAAGGCGGGCAGGTCGTCTTCGTAGGTCGGCGGCCACCAATCGTAACGATCGGCTTTTCGATGTCCAGATTGACCGTGACGTCGTATTCGATGGTCAGATAATAGTCGTAGCCAGGATACTGATCGCATGCGATGTAACAGAGAATCTTCGGTCTTGGTGTCAGCCAATCCGTAGTCTATCGCGCTCGCCTCGCTCAACCGGATGACGGCGTCCGACTCTATGTTGCGAACCGGACCGGACGTTTCATCCACCACGTACAGGTCGCCCCGCTTAACGCGCTCGGACAGTCTGGCAAACTGACGGCGAGTGAAATCGTTCCAAAGTGCGTTTTGAAGAGAACCGCGTAAGTCGGGCTCGCGATCACGTTTATAGGGTACCGTAACCGTGCCTATGGCGCCAACGTCCGATGATATTTTCCGCAAAAAAACGACTGAAGCTCCCGGCGTCGAGACCGTCCTGACAACGGTTATAATTTATCGGGCAGTTATGTCGCAAGCGCCGGTGGTGACGGGTTCATTACGGTATATCTAGACTCGTAAATTACTGTAAAAGATGGGGGATTGAACATGTGTTCTGGGCTGCGGGCCGTAGGCGCTTAGCGCATGGTGGTACATGTACTCGATGGTGCGGTCGATGCCGGTGTCACGCTGGAATGCACCGCGTGCATCATCGGGGCCGGCATCGCGGGGCTCATCGCCGCCACCCGCTTGGCGGAAAAACATCCGCATCAAAAGTTCTTACTGCTGGAAAGCGGCCTCAAGCATTTCGACTCCTCCATCAATGCGCTCAACCAGATAGAGAACCCTGCCGAGAACTACCTGGGCGCGTTGTTCCGCCGCCGCGGGCTCGGCGGGACCTCGCTGGCATGGGCGGGCAAGCTACTCCCGCTCAGCCGCAACGACACGAAACCCCGCCCGTATCTCGACCTGCCGGGCTGGCCTTTCGACGTCGCCGAGTTGGATCCGTATCAGCGGGAACTCGAGGATCTCATGGGTGTGGATGGCCGGTCCTTGGAAGAGGACATCACGGCGCAACTCGATCCAAAATCCCTGTTGCTGAGGGACAATCCCGATTTCTGTCTACGTTGGCCGAAGCGGCCGACTTTGAAAAACCACAATCTGGCGCACGTTTTTCGCAAACAGCTTCAGCGATTAGGCAACCTGGAAGTGTGGCTGGATGCCACCGTGTCCGGCTTCGACGTCGATCCGTCCTCGGGGAGGATTCGAGCGCTGAAGGTTACCAATCAGCGGCTTCGCTCCGTGACGGTCAAGGCTCGGGAATATCTCATCGCGGCCGGTACGCTGGAGTCCACCCGTCTGCTGCTGTTGGCAGATCGGCATGGCAACGATTTGATTTCTCGGGAGAGTAACGCACTCGGTCGATACTTCAACGACCATTTTGGATTCGATTGTGCGACGCTCGTGCCGAAAAATTACGCGCTCACCAACCTGATGCTGAGCGATCGCTTTCCTCATTCGACGCTCCGGCACCTGCACTTCGAACTGCGCCCGGCGGCGCAAGAGAAACATCGCATTGGCAGCGCTTACTTCGACATCGGGGTCGAACTGCCGGAACCGTCCTCGCTCGCCCAGTGCAAACACATTGCCGCTGCATTGAAACGCGGCCGTTTCGATTTCAGCTTCGGGGAATTGAAGATCATCTTGAAGGATTCATCCTCGTTGCTCCGGGCGGCGCAATGGCAATACCTCAAAAAGCAGCGCTACTGGCACCCCAAGGCTCGTCCTCAGCTGAAAATCTGGGTGGAGCAGCTACCGCGTTGGCAAAATAGGATATTGCTGTCCGATCGAGTCGATGCGCTGGGGGTGCCCGTGTTGAAACTGGATATGGAGAAAACGGATGCAGAGGAGGAGACGTTCAGGACGATGATCAGGAAAATAGACCGGTACTGGTCTGCCTCCTTGAGCCATGTGTGCGACCTCGAATGGAAACCAGGTTTGTTGAATTCCGAGATCCGCATCGTCGATCGAGCACTGGATCAGGCGCACCCCGCGGGATCCACTCGCATGGGTACCAATCGCAAGGACTCGGTCGTCGATCTTGATCTAAAAGTCCATAGAATGCCCAATTTGCGGGTTGCCAGCGCATCCGTATTCCCCTCGTCGGGTAGCGCGAATCCAACGCTCACCATCATGCAGTTGGCCATGCGCGCAGCGGACGCATTGATGCGACGCCTGTAGCCGTCAAGGCGCAGCTACAGCTCTCTCACCAACCGGATCCCAACACTGCTGGTGCGATAGTTGGCCGGAAAGTGGTTTCGATAGGAGACCGTGACGTAGCGTGGCGAGCTGAACCAAGAGCCGCCGCGCAGTTCATGTTGCCCACAGTCCCCGTTTTTTCGAGCTGAGCCGTCGGTTGGTGCTCCGACGTACGTGCCGTGCCAGCAATCTTCAGTCCACACGAACACGTTGCCCAGCATGTCGTTGAGACCAAAACCGTTGGCTAGAAAGGATCCCACGGGTGCGGTGTAGGCATGGCCATCGTCACAGGTGAAAACATCCCAACCGGGATAGCGCCGCGCAGCAGCGGCGTCAGCCACATTGGCATATTGACACGCGTCTGCGCCGTTCGAGCCCCAAGGTACAGCCGCCGTCGTGCCTGCACGCGCCGCGTATTCCCATTCGGACGCGGTCGGCAGACGGTAAGCATGTCCGTTCTTCACGGAGAGCCACGCCGCGTACGCCACTGCGTCTGCATAGGAGACGCAGGTGACCGGACTTTGTGGACTCTGCTCGAAGCCGGGTTCCTGCCAATTTGCCTTGGCCTGATGGGCCCACTTGCCATCATAGGTGTCGCAACCCATTAAATTGCGTCCGGTCGAGCCGGCGAATTCTTGGAATTCCTCGACGGTGACCGAGTTCGTCGACATGGCCAAGCCGTAGCCGATCGACACCTTGTGAGCGGGCTTCTCGAATGTGCCGGCGGCAGAATCGGCGGCCGCAGCGCCCTGGACGAACTGACCCACCGGCAACACCGTCATCTGAATGCACGTGGGGCAGTCGCGAAGAATGCTGCCCGGTTTCGGCGCAGTCGCCACGGCGGGTGCGGGCGCCACGGGAGCAACCTGCGGGACTTGCGGGACTTGGGCCGGGAGTGGCTCAGAAGCCGGGGGCGTCACAACGGTCGGCGCAAGCGCCGTCGGCTGGTTGTCGTGAGTTCGGAATTGCCAGTATAGGCCGCCCAAAACCAACGCGACGACCGCTGCACCCGCCCACGGCAGCCATTTTCGCGACTCCGCGTCACGATCCGCAGCTTCGAATTCGTCGAGAAACTGACGCACCGATTGCGTTCGACCGCGTCGCTCGGGATGCAACGCGTTGACGACGGCGGCATATTGAGACGAACGCAGCCCGGGACGATGCGGCGGTGGGAACTGCGACGTCTGCGCGCCGGTGCCATCGTCGAACGGATGCCATCCGGTCAGTGCTTCGTAGGCTAGACAGGCCAGCGCGTACACATCGTCCGTTACTTCGGGTTTTTGGCGCGCGATGAGCTGAGGACTTGCGTATTGCGGCGTGACTGCCGAAACCATCCGGTTGCCCGCCGCCTCGTTACGCTCCAGATCGGTGATCGGCCGAGCGACCCAATTGACGATCTCGAAGTCGACAAGCTTTACGGTTTGGTTGTCCGAGACGATGACGTTGTCCGGCCTCACGTTGCCGTGGACGACCTGGTTTTGATGAGCGAAGGCCAAGCCTTTGCCGACCCCGGTAATCATCGACTGCGCGGCGTTGCTCTCCAAAGCCGGGTGATCGCCCTCGGCACGCGAGGCGGCACGAAGCTTGCCCCGCAACGTCTCTCCGGCCAGGTACTCCATCGTCATGAAAACGGTGGTTCCTGCGCGATCGCAATCCAGTACTCGCACGATGTTCGGGTGATCGAGACGTGCCAACTTGCCGACGTATTGCTGGAGCGCATGGAACGCCTCGGCAGAGTCCAGAAACGGTCGCGTCAATACTTTGATGGCAATGGACCGGTCGGGAAGCCGGTCGTCGATTTGCAGCAAATCGGTAGCTTTGTAAACCTTACTGACGGCGCTTTCACCGATGAGTTCCAACAGCCGAAACCGTTCGTGCAAAACCGTTCCGATGCCGACCACTGAGGCGGTTTCCGGTGTCGCCGGGATCGCCGGCGCGGCTGGCGTCGCGGGAACAAGCGATGCGGGCTGGACCGGTTCACTGAGTCGATCCGGCTCATCGGGCACCTCGGGGATCATTTCGTCGACCGGGGACAACATGGAGGCGGGCAACGGCATCTCGACGGTTGCCGGCGTTTCGATGGCCGGCGGTGTGGGCACGGACGGTTCGGTTACCGGTATCGGCAGTGGCAGTGGCGGTGGCGGCGGCGCTGCGAGCGGCGACGCGGGTGGGGGTGTCGGCACATGGGCGAGAGGCCGCGTATCGTCGGCGTCCGATAGGTAGAAAGTCTCCGCATCGGGCGCACGGGTCCGTTGAATAAAGCGCTTATTGATGGCGTCCAACGCGGCGGGCGGCAACGGCTCGATGAATTCGCTGAGCCGAAGAACGCCCCTCATGTCGGAGGCCGCAGAGCCGGCAGCCAGTTCTTCGTCTATGTGAGCCAAAACCGCCTCAAGAGAGGTCGTCCCACCTTGAAAAGAGCGCAGGATCTTCGAGAACGAAGGTCTCGCCGCCGAAGCTTTAGGGTCCATGTGCCGGCCGTCTGGCTAGCTTCGACAAACGAATGCGATAGAACATAACGATTCCAGTTTTTGTAAGCGCGCGGCGGCGTAATCGGTCAGCCCCGTCTATCCCGATTTTAGCCGGTATAGGGTGGTTATGGCAGAGGTGAGCACGAGCCGAACCCGGCCCGCGGTGGCCATGCCCAGCAGCCTACCCGCAGCCCACGGAAAAACGTCATCGCGCCACTCATTTGCGCAGCCATTTGCACCAGAAGTGAGTACACTATGCGCCGCACGAGATCCGAAGGGGTATGTCGGTGCCGTGGATGACTGACCTTATGCGCGGCTCGGCAATAAAATTTGCTCAGCGAGAGCTGTCGGTCTTTGTAGGATTCTTAGTTTTTTATTTGGGCCGTTAGCTCAGCTGGTAGAGCAGTTGACTCTTAATCAATTGGTCGTAGGTT
>CAZZXZ010000070.1:0-13517 GCA_964658135.1 uncultured Acetobacteraceae bacterium
CCACGTCCGCGATACTTGAGAGGAACGAGTGTGAGCCGACCACTGCAACTCTATTATGTGCGGCACGGCGAAACCGACTGGTCGCTGACGGGACAACATACGGGGAAGACCGACATTTCGCTCACCACCCGGGGCGAGGCTCAGGCGCTGGCCTTGACACCCTGGTTGCGCTCCATCGTGTTCGATCAGGTATGGGTGAGTCCGCGGCAGCGGGCGCGCCGTACCTGCGAATTGGCCGGTCTCGGCGCGCACGCGCAGACGGAGCCGGATCTGGCCGAGTGGGATTACGGCGCCTATGAAGGCAGGCGCAGCGTGGACATTCGTCAGGAACGCCCGACGTGGAATTTATGGAGCGACGGCTGCCCGGGTGGCGAGTCGCCGGCCGACGTCACGCTGCGCGTCGACCGGTTGCTGGCGCGGCTCAGTCAGGCCGGCGGCGTCATCGCGCTGTTTGCTCATGGGCACATCGGACCCGCGTTGGCGACTCGCTGGTGCGGTCTGACCATGACCCACGGGCGAATTTTCACGCTGCAGCCTGCTTCATTGAGTATTCTCGGACATGATGCGCGCGATCCAAGTACGCGGGTCGTTTCTCTTTGGAATGCCACTCCCGCGCTGCTAGCCTGCTAGGCTGCCGTCCTTCGTTCTCTCTCGAGGTTCACATGAAAAGTCTGCTTGCCATATCCGTCGGTGTATTGGGACTTGCGCAAGAATGCTGGGATGTCGTCCGCTAAATGCCGCCCAAGGTCCCGCTCGGAGTAGGTCCGGCATTTCCGCAAGTCGTGGTCCTGGTGGGCGCCACGGGAGATCTGGCGCGCCGTAAATTGCTACCCGGACTGTTTCATCTGTCCACGGCGGGTTTCATTCCGGGCTGCCGCATCATCGGCGTGTCGCTGGATGCCCTCGACGATGAGGGCTTTCGCGCGGTGGCCCGTGAAGCACTCAGCGAATTTTCCTCCCGGCCGGTCACCGATGCCGACTGGGCGGCGTTCGCGGACACCCTGCACTACGTATCGTTGGCGGCGGGGGCCGATGCGCTGCGGGCAGCCGTGCTTGCCGCGGAAAGCGCCCTCGGCGGCGAAAGCCGACGCTTGCATTATCTGAGCGTCCCGCCGAACGCCGCGTTGTCCGCGGTCCGTCTGCTCGGGGAAGCGAAGTTGGTGGAACATTCGCGCGTCATCATGGAAAAGCCCTTCGGCACGAACAGTGCAACCGCGGTTGCGCTCAATACGAAGTTGCACGAAGTTTTCGAGGAAGAGAGGATCTTCCGGATCGATCATTTCCTCGGCAAGGAGGCCGCGCAAAACATCCTGGCGTTTCGTTTTGCGAATGGATTGTTCGAGCCCATCTGGAATCGAAATTTCATCGATCACGTGCAAATCGACGTACCGGAAAAGCTGGCACTCGGTAAACGCGCCGGCTTCTACGAACAGACCGGAGCCTACCGGGACATGGTGGTCACGCACTTGTTTCAGATTCTCGGCTTCATGGCGATGGAGGCGCCGACATCACTCGAGCCGAAACCCATCAGCGAGGAGAAAAACAAGGTATTTCGCAGCATGCTGCCCATCAATCCAGCCGATGTGGTGCGCGGTCAATATGCGGGCTACCGCGCCGAGGAGGGCGTGTACAAGGATTCCGACACCGAAACGTTCATTGCGCTGAAATGCTTCATCGATAATTGGCGTTGGGCGGGCGTACCCTTTTATCTGCGGACGGGCAAGCGGCTGGCGGAAGGTCAACGCATCATTTCGATTGCGTTTCGCGAGCCGCCCAAGTCCATGTTTCCGGCCGGCTCCGGCGTCGGGGCACATGGTCCGGATCATCTGACCTTCGATCTGGCCGATGCCGCGAAGATGTCGCTGTCCTTTTATGGCAAGCGGCCGGGACCGGGAATGCGCTTGGATAAGCTGAGCATGCAATTCGCCATGCACGATACCGGCCACATCGGTGACGTGCTCGAGGCCTACGAAAGATTGATCTTGGATGCGATGCGCGGCGATCACACCTTGTTCACGACCGCGGAGGGAATCGAGCGGCTGTGGGAAGTGTCGACGCCGTTGCTCGAGTCGCCGCCGCCGGTGCGTTTCTACGATCCTGGCTCATGGGGCCCCAATGCCATTCACCAGATGATCGCGCCGCATGCATGGCGCCTGCCGTTCGAACGCGGTTGGCGGGATCCCAACAATTTTGGGTAATCGATCGATCCTGGGGACGTGATGACGCTCGGAGTCGGTGTGGATTTCGGGACGTCCAACTCGACTGCCGCCTGGTATGACGGTACGCGGCTGCGTTTCGTCAGCGTCGAAGCGTCGAGCCCGATACTGCCTACCGCGATCCATTTGAGCCGCGACTATGCCGGCACCACCGGAACGGCGGCCATCGATCAATACGTGCAGGAAAACAGCGCACGCTTGGTGCAGTTGGTGCCGGAGGTGTTGGGTCAGGCGGGCGGGACCATCGGCGAACGGCCGTCCGACTTCGATATCGGCGAACTCGAATCGAGCAGAAACATCCTCTATGGACCGTTGATCGACCATGGATTACCCGGACGGTTGTTTCTCGGGCTGAAACGGTTGCTGGGCGATACCACGCTCGATCGCCTGGACGTATTCGGCCGGTCATATCGCTTGGTGGCCCTGCTCACGCCCGTATTGGTACGGCTGCGCGAACGGATCGAACGGGAGTTGAGCGGTCCCGTCCGCCGTGTTCACGTGGGACGACCGGTCAACTTCGAGGGCGTGCAGCGCTCTCGAAATCCGCTCGCCATCGAGCGGCTGACCGAAGCGTGCGAACACGCAGGCTTTCGCGCCATCGAGTTTTATCCGGAGCCTGTCGCGGCCAGTTTGAGCTTTCTGCAGCAACACCGCGGAGGATCCCGCGGCACGGTGCTGACCGTCGACTTCGGCGGCGGCACGCTCGACCTGTGTGTGATGCGGTATTCGGGCATCGACTTTCAGGTGCTGGCCACCGCGGGTATCGGTCTCGGCGGCGATCGGATCGATCAATTGATCTTCCGGCACATGCTGTTCCCGTTGTTGGGCGAGGGCGAAACGTGGTCTCGCTACGTCGACGGGCGGCTCATCGAAACGTTGTTTCCGTTCACCGAGTACGAGGAAGGGCTTTTGAACTGGGCCATCACCCACACGCTCAACCAAAACCGCTACAAGACCCGGCTCACGGAGCTGATCGCGCGGGGCGGTGCCGCAGCCGCAAAATTCCAGCGTTTGAAAGATCTCATCAACTACAACTACAGCTACATCGTTTTCAATGCCATCAAGAAAGCCAAGGCGGCCCTGTCGAGCGTCGAGCACGCTTCGATCGACATACCGGAATTGAATCTGACGGTGCCATTCGACCGGGCGGCGTTCGGCCGGATGCTGGCGGACATGATGGGGCAGCTCCGGGAGCTCATCCGACAGGTCTTGAACGATGCCAAGGTGAATCGCCATGAGATCGATCTGGTGATCCGCACCGGCGGTTCTTCGCAGATCGTCGCTGTCAGGGAGTTGTTGGATGAGCTATTCCCGGGCAAGGTGACGGAGCACGATCCTTTCACGAGCGTCGCCGGCGGTCTTGCGATCGCGAATTACCATGGCTACCGATGCGTGATGGGTTAGCCCTTGAAAAGCTCGTGGCCGGTCGCCATTTCTTTCTCGGCGGGCAGTCGTACAGCCAAAGGAAATCATATGGGTCGTCTATTGCGTCTTTGGAGAGTCGGCGGGCGGGATTTGCGTCTGTTGTGGTTCGCGCTGCGGCATCCTGAGCGGCCGGCTTGGTTGTGGCCCGCGGCGCTGTTTCTCGCGTTCTACGCGCTGGAACCGTTTAATTTTGCGATTCCGGTGCTCGGCGTGGTCGACGATTTGATTCTGCTGCCGTTGGTGTTGAATTGGCTGCTGCGCTTGTTGCCGGCGACCATCCGCGACGGATTCGAGCGTAGGCCCATCGCCGCGTAAGCGGCTCTCTCGCGCAAGCGGCCGTGGCGCAGCGCATGGACATCGCCGACGCCTTGGCGCATGCGCGAGCGTTGACTCAGCGCGCGGACGATGCCGCCGCCACGGCGGCCTACATGGAGATCTTGCGTCGGGATTCGACCCACCTGCAGGCGTTGACCGAGCTGGGCACCCTGGCGTTGGCGGGCGGTTTTCGCTCCGCCGCCCGCACCGCGTATACCCGGGCGATCGAGCATCATCCGCACGATGCCGTGGCGCGCATTAATTTGGCGAACGTGCTTCGGGAGGACAACGACGCGGCCGGCGCGGCGCTGCATTACCGGGCTGCCATCGCCCTCGACCCCGAACTGCCGCAAGCTCACCAGGGGATGGCTTGGGTGCTCGAGAACAGCGACCCTGCGGGCGCGGAATCGCACTGGCGCAAGGGCTTCGCCGGACATGCGATGGTGACCAAACCCTATCGCGGGGTGGCGGTCGGGATGCCCGTGTTGCTGCTGGTGTCGGCGCGCGGCGGCAATGTGCCGACGCAGCTGTGGATCACCGACCGGCATTTCGCGGTGAGCGTCGTGTACGCGGAATTCTACGAGGCTCACGTCGCCCTGCCACCGCATGCGTTGATCGTCAACGCCATCGGCGATGCGGATCGATGCGGGGTGGCTTTGGCGCGTGCCATGGATGTGCTGGCGCACAGCGATGCACCGGTCATCAACCCGCCGAGCCGGGTGCGGGCGACCGGGCGCGCTGAAAATGCCCGCGCGCTGGCGTGTCTGCCCGGAGTGGTTGCGCCGACGATCGATACGCTGACGCCGGCGGCGATACTCGCCGCGCGGGAGCTGACCTTTCCCCTGCTGCTGCGCCGACCGGGCTTTCATACCGGCGAGCATTTCGTCCATGTCGCGAACCGGGCCGCCTTGGCGCCCGCGCTCGCCGAAGTCGGCGGCGACGAATTGTTCGTGATCGCCTACTTGGATGCGCGCGGCCCGGACGGCATGTCGAGAAAGTATCGGGCGATGTTCATCGATGGGGTCGTGTACCCCCTGCATCTGGCTGTTTCGGCCAGCTGGAAGGTGCATTATTTCAGCGCCGACATGGCGCACAGCGCCGCGTTCCGCGATGAGGAGCGCCGCTTTCTCGAGGACATGGCGGGGGTGCTCGGGCCGACCGCGATGGCGGCGCTCGAGCGCATCGCGGCGACGCTCGGACTCGACTATGCCGGCATCGACTTCGGGCTTGCCGCGGACGGCTCGATCATGGTGTTCGAAGCGAATGCCAGCATGGTGGTGTTTCCGCCGAGTCCGGATCCCATGTGGGATTATCGGCGCGGCGCGATCGACACGGTGCTCGGGGCGGCGACCCGTATGCTGCGTCGGCGCGGACAGTAGCTCGGGCAACAGGTTAGACTCGCAGGCATCAAAAACGCTCACTCGCCAAGCGCTAGCAAGACGGCCTACGAGGCTTTGACGCCGACGACGGTTGGCGCTTATCTGCGCTCTGTGGAACACCTCGCCGCTCGGTTGGGCGGCGCGCCAAGCGAGTGGCGGGCGCGCGAGATGGGCGACGGCAATCTGAACCTCGTGTTCCTGATCCAGGGTGCGCGCTCAGCGTTGGTCGTCAAGCAGGCGCTGCCGTACGTCCGCATGGTCGGGACGAGTTGGCCGCTGGCGCTGTCGCGCGCTCATTTCGAGAACCTGGCGCTGATCGAACAGGCGCGGTGGGCGGCATCCTTCGTGCCGACCGTCCACGCCGCAGACGATGACATGGCGTTGACGGTGATGCAGTATCTGGAGCCACACGTGGTGCTGCGCAAAGGCCTGCTCCGCGGTCTGCGTTATCACCGGGTGGGCGAGCATTTGGGTCGTTTTCTCGCCTCGACCCTGTACCACACGTCGGATTTGCATCTACCCGCGGCCGGCAAAAAAGCGCGTGTGGCGGACTTTCTGGGTAACACGGCCATGTGCAAGATCAGCGAGGACCTGATCTTCGATGAGCCTTATTTCGCGGCGTCGATGAATCGTCATACGGCGCCGTATCTCGACCACGTGAGCATCGCGCTGCGGGCGGACGTCGGCCTGAAATTGGAAGTGCAGGAGCTCAAATGGTGTTTTCAAAACCGTCCCGAAGCCTTGATCCATGGCGATTTGCATCTAGGGTCGGTCATGGTCACGGAAACGGATACCCGGGTCATCGATCCTGAGTTTGCGTTCTACGGTCCGTTGAGTTTCGACGTGGGAATTTTACTCGGTAACTTTTTCATGACGTACTTCGCGCAAGCCGGCGTGCCGTCGGCCGCAGTTGGCTCAGGACACGATGGCTACCTGGTGGCTCAGGCGCATGCGGTGTGGCGGACCTTCGTCCATGAATTCGCCGCGTTGTGGCGCGCGGAACGGCGGGCCGGGGTGGGCGGTGCGCTCTTCGCGGCGCGCCTGTACGTCGACGCACCGGCCTTGCTCGATGCCGCCATCGAACGCCGCCTGGCGGTCATCTGGACTCAGGCACTCGGCTTCGCGGGCTGTGAAATGATCAGACGCATCGTGGGTCTCGCGCATGTCGAGGATTTTGAAGCTATTGCGAACGTCGCGGTGCGCGCCGCCTGCGAACGTTGCGCCGTCGATTTTGCCCGCGAGCTCTTGCTGCATCGCTCACGGTATTCGAGCATGGAAATCGTGCTGGACGACCTCGCGGCGGCGCGTACGCCATGAGCAAAGTCGCCGCAGCGTGTGGCATGGCGGTCATGGGTAAAGCGTCCATCGCGGGCTACACGAAAACCCGTCTCGCGCCGCCGTTGAGTTACGCGGAAGCGGCGCAGTTCAACACCGCGTTCCTGAAAGATGTGATCGCCAACCTGAGCGCGGCTGCCATTTCGAGCGTGGCCGGCGGCGGCGTCGATATTGCGCCCTACATCGCCTACGGGCCCGCCGGCAGCCAAGCTTTTTTTCGAGAGCATCTCCCCGCCGACGTGGGTTTGATCGAAGCCTGTCTGCCCGATTTCGGCGCGTGCCTGTGGCGCGCGGTGGAGACTCTCCTGACCTTCGGTCATGCGTCGGTCGGCGTTCTCAACGCCGACAGCCCGACGTTGCCGACTGCCTACCTGCAGCAAGCGGTGCGTGCACTGGAGCTGCCGGGCGACCGCGCGGTGCTGGGTCCCTCGGCCGATGGCGGATATTATTTTCTCGGTATCAAGCACGCGCATCGACGCCTGTTCGAGTCCATCGAGTGGAGCAGCGGCCAAGTGGCCGCACAGACCCGCGAGCGGGCTGCCGAGCTGGGTCTCGAAATGGTCTTGTTGGGCACTTGGTACGACGTGGACGATGCCGAGTCGCTGCGCATGTTGTATGGCGAGCTGGTCGGCGGGAGGGCTCCCTGCTGCTCCACCGGTGTCGAAGGCTATGCCGCGCCGCATGCACGCCAGACGCTGACGATGCTCTGCAACGAGGCGCAACTCGCCACACGGCTCGCCTCTTGAGCGGCGCAGCGCGCCTTCGGGCCCTGCGACCGCTCTGGTCGCTGCTGGGGCTCGGGTTGGCGATGATCGCGGCCTCGGTGCTGGCGTTGGTGTGTCTCAAGGGCTGGTATCTGCGCGAGTTCGTGGTCGTCTTCGCGGCCGAGCTTGGCATCTACGGCGTCGCCGCCTGGCGATTATCGAGCGGCGGTCTCGAGGCTGCGGCGCACGGACGCAACTCCCTCGTCGTGGTGTTGGTGGTCGCGGTCCTGCTGCGGTGCGTCGCGTTGTTTGCGCCGCAGGCCTTATCCACCGATGCGTATCGCTATGTCTGGGACGGCCGCGTGCAGGCCGCAGGGGTGAACCCCTATCGCTACATTCCCGTCGATCCTGCGCTGACGGCGCTGCGCGATGCGGCGATTTATCCGCATATCAACCGGGCCGACTACGCGCACACGATTTATCCGCCGACCGCGCAGCTGGTATTTCTCGCCGTGGAACGGCTGCACGACGGCATCGTGGCCATGAAGCTTGCGATGTTCGCCTGGGACGGCCTCAGCATTGCCTGCCTCATTGCCTTGTTGCGCAGCTTCGGCATGCCGGCCACGCGCGTCATCTTCTACGCATGGCATCCCTTGCCGATTTGGGAGTTCGCCGGCACCGGCCATGTCGACGCGCTCGCCATTGCGTTGTTGTTGCTCGCGGTGCTGTGCGCCGTGCGTCGCTCGCCGGCCTGGACGGGCGTCGCACTCGCTGCGGCGAGTCTCGTCAAATACTATCCGGTGGTGATCTCCCCGGCACTGTACCGGCGCTGGGATTGGCGCATGCCGGCGGCGTTCGTGGCAACGGTGTCGATTCTGTATCTACCCTACCTGGGGGTCGGGAGGGCGGTGTTCGGGTTCTTACCGGGTTACGTAGCGGAGGAGGGGTTGGGCAACGGCCACGGCGTGTTTCTGTGGTCGCTGCTGCAAATCAAGCTGGACAGCGCGACGGCCGCGTCGGTGTACCTGCCCTTTGCCGCCGCGGTGCTGGTCGGTCTGACGCTGTGGGCCCAATTCGGCAGACCCTCGAGCACCATGCGGTCGGCGGCCATCTTGAGGGCCTCGGTGTTGTTGAGCGCATTGACGCTATTGGTGTCGCCGCACGACCCTTGGTATTTCGCGGTACTCATACCTTTTTTGTGTTTTCGTTTCTCGTGGGCCCATTTCTGGCTCACCGGTGCGTGCATGCTCATGTACATCGTGCCCACTCCCAATGGCTTCGCCATGCAGTCGCTCCTGTATATTCCTTTCTTGTTGTTGTTGCTCCTGCAGTCCTACGCCCACCGTCACGTTGATTCACCGGAGACATTCGATGCCAACCGCAGTCAGCCCCGCACCCTTTGAGCCGCTCAAAAGCGATACCCGCCGCTATTTCGAGCAGGTGGGTGACGCCCGCTCGGCGCGTGCCGACAGCGCGCCGGTTTGCCTCTATCTGGAGACCACCAACCGGTGCAATTTGCTGTGCACCACCTGTCCCCGCACCTACGAGGATCTGGAGCCGCCGGCCGATATGAGCTGGGAGTTGTTCACCAAGATCGTCGATCAGTTTCCGGCCATTTCCCGCGTCGTGCTGCACGGTATCGGCGAGCCGATGATGGTCAAGGATCTGCCGCGGATGGTGCGGTATCTAAAAGAGCGCGGCACCTACGTCTTGTTCAACACCAACGGCACCTTGCTGCGTTCGAAGAAGGGCCGCGAATTGATCGATTCGGGTCTCGACGAACTGCGCGTCTCGCTCGATGCGGCCGAGGCGGCCGCCTTCAAGCTGGTGCGCGGCCGTGACTGGTTCGATCGCATCGTGCGCAACGTACGCGAATTCGTCGAGCTCAAGCAACGTCTGGGTGCCACCAATCCACGGTTGTCGCTGTGGCTTACCGGGTTACGCGAGACGCTCGCGCAACTCCCGGACTTTATCCGTTTGGCGGCCGAGATCGGCGTGCCCGAGGTGCATTTGCAACGCTTGGTGCATTTCCCCGACGGTCAGGGCCTGGCGCGGCCGCAGTCTTCTTTGTTCGAGCGCTTGAAGGAAGAGGAAGCCGTCTTCATCCAGGAAGCGCAAACAGTAGCCGCCGAACTCGGCGTGATGTTCGACGCATCGGGGGCGGCCGAGCCGGAAGCGAGCTTGAAACGCGGTACCGGCGAGCAGCCCTGGTCCATTTGTCGACGGCCGTGGACGCTGATGTATTTCACGGCCCATGGTCGGGCGATTCCCTGTTGCATCGCCCCGTTCTCGATGCGCGGGTACGAAAGCTTCACCTTGGGCGACGCGTCCCAGCAGTCCTTGCGCGAGATCTGGAACGGCGCGGGCTATCAACAATTTCGGGAGGCGCTTTTGAGCGACTCGCCGCCCTCGGCTTGTGCGGGCTGTGGTTTGCGCTGGAGTCTGTGACGATCTTGGACGAGTCCATGGATATCGGCACGGCCGATTCGACCGCGGCCGTGGCGGTCGATGGGCCCGGCGTCGCGGGAATCGACGAGGAGCTGCGCGCCGACGTCGCGCGGCGTCTGTTGCGAGCCATCGCCCGCATGGAACGGTTTCTACTGCGCGAGGAAAGCCGCCTCTGCGGCTCCACCGATCCCACGCGCTTGTTGGGTCAGAGCTTCATCGACGAGGCTCGGCATTTGTTGCGCGGTCCGCTGCTCGATTCGAGTCCCGCGATCGCCGAGTCCACGCTGCGCTCGGCTTATCGACTGATCGGCACGCTGGCCAATTTGGCGGCCTGGGGGGCGCCCGCTTCGCAGGAAAGTTGTGCCGTAAACTCCTTTCCGGTGGCGGCGGCGCGCGACGTGGTCGCGTACTCACGGTATGGATGTGCCGAAACGGCCTGCCAAGAAACGGCGTACACGACCTTGCTCGGTTTCGAGCCGACCCGGGTGCGTTTGCTGCTGACTTCTTCAGGAATGGCCGCCTACTCACTGATCGAAAATTTTTTGCTGCGCGACGTGCTCGAATTCGGCGATCGCATCGTCATGCATCCGGGCGTGTACTTCGAAACACAGCAGCAAGTGCGCTCGCTCAAACTATTCGAAATCGAGATCGCGGGCGGTTGTGGCCGCCTGGAGATCTTGAACGCGGTTGTGACGCACCGACCGAAGGTGGTGCTGGTCGATCCGCTGACCAATTCATTGGAGCTTAGGATAATCGATCTCGCACGTCTCCTCGACGATGCGGACCGCCTGTGCGAGCGCGAGACGTGGTTCGTCATCGATGCCACGTTGCTATCGGGGAGTTTCGATCCGTTTGCGGGATCGCCGCGCCGGCACGTGCGGGTTCTTTATTATGAGAGCGGCTGCAAGTATCTTCAATTCGGCATGGACTTAGGACCGTGCGGCGTGGTGGTGGTCGAGGCGCAGCTCGCGGCGCGTTTCGAGAGATTGCGACGCGGCATGGGTGCCGTTGCGGCCGAAACGTTGGTGTTGCCGAGGGCGTCGCGACACGCCTACCTGACCTACTTACGAACGCAAACGGCATGTGCTCGATTGATTGCGGACACCGTCGCGCGGTTTTCGTGGCCGGCAGGCGCGCCGCCGATTCGCGCCGCGTTCCCCGCCCAAAGCAGCCATCCCGATCATGCCGAGGCGCAGTGTTATCCGCATCTGGGCGGGGTCATTGCGTTGTGTTTTGCCAACGACGAGTTCAACAAGCGAGCGCCCCTCGAGACCTTCATCGACTCCTTGATGTCGATGGCCCGCAGCAGCGGCGTCGCGCTGACCGCCGGCGTGAGCTTCGGGTTTCGCGTGGCACGAATCGGCGCGGCGTGGACCAGTTACGACGCCGACGATGCGTTCTTGAGACTGTCCGCCGGCGTAGATCTCGATCAAGCCGTGCAACTGGGCCATCTGATCGCCCGTTGTGCCGCGCGGTTTGCAAGCGCCGGGGCGGTGGTCCCGGCGGTCATCCCGTGAGTGAACAGGCGGCCATTCCTCGCGTGCGGCGGCCGGTGGTCCTCGTCGTACCGACGCGCAACGAGGAAGGGGCGATCGGTGCCGCGTTGGCTCGGGTGCCCCGTCAAGTGGTGGACCGAATCATCGTCGCGGACGGTGGCAGCACCGATGGAACCATCGTGGAGGCGCGCGCGGCGGGAGCCGAGATATTGAATGCCGGTCGTGGTTATGGACGGGCATGCTGGCTCGGCGCCCTGGCCGCACCGCCGGATGCCATCGTAGTCTTCATGGACGGCGATGGCAGCGATCGCGCCGAGTGTATCGTCGATCTGATCGCGCCGATTGCCGAGGGCCGCAGCGATTTCGTCATCGCCTCGCGGATCCGCGGGGTCCGCGAGAAGGGCAGCATGGGCTGGCATCAGATCCTGATCGGAATGCTGATGGGCACGCTCATCAAATTACGCTACGGCGTCAAATATACGGACATGTGCGCATTTCGGGCAATGGGTCGCGACCATCTCATCGGCCTGGGAATGCGGGAAATGACCTACGGCTGGAATCTCGAGATGCAGATGCTGGCAGCGCGCAGCGGACTGCGCATTCTGGAGCTGCCGGTGCCCTATGGCCGACGGGTCGCAGGCGCCTCGAAGGTTGCGGGAAACTTGAAGGCTACGCTGCGGGTCGGTTTGCTGCTATGCGGCACATTCTTCCGCATCGCCGCCGAGCGGGCGTGACGGTCGGCGCGCTCCTGATGGCTGCGCCATAGCGAATACTCGGCGATGAAATAAGCTACCGAAAGGCCGATACCGCCCAGCAGGAAGGCGATAAACACATCATCGATCAGCACGCAGTTCTCCTTGAGTTCATGAAGCTATTCGCCGCGACGGCAGATCCAGATGCACGCGCGTAAGCGAAGCGAATCCCGGGCCGCGCGGCGGTAATCTACAAATCGGGGAATAGATGTCCGAACTTCGCCACTTTGGTGCGCAGGTACTCCTCGTTGTCTTCAGTAACCGCACCGACCAACGGGACTCGTTCCACCACCGGAAAACCCGCTCTTTCGGCCGCACGAATCTTTTCCGGGTTATTGGTCATCAAGCGCAATGCCTTGATCTCGAGGTCACGGAGAATGGCGAACGCGGCTCCATAATTGCGCGCGTCGACCGGCAGTCCCAACTCGCTGTTGGCGCGCGCGGTATCGCGCCCGGCGTCCTGCAACGCATAAGCCCGCAGCTTGTTGATGAGCCCGATTCCGCGACCCTCATGTCCGCGCAGATACACCACGGCGCCGCTCTGCGCAGCGACGATTTTTTCCAATGCCAGGTCGAGCTGGACCCGGCAATCGCAGCGCAGGGAGCCAAAGGCCTCGCCGGTCAGGCACTCGGAATGAATCCGCACCAAAGCGGGTAACACCGTCGATGGCGTGCCGTGGACCAGCGCCACGTGCTCGAGGCCGCCTTTCGTTTCCCGATAGCCGTAAATGGAGAAATTACCGAACCGTGTCGGCAGCTCACTGACCGCCACTCGCTCGACTTTGACGTCGCTGCCTTCCGGCGGGCCGATTACGGGATTATCGAGCACCGAAGCGCTGTTGACTGACGGTTTCATGGCGGACCAAGGTATGTATTGCCAGACATTATACGGGGATTACCCGTGCCAATGCTGTGCTGGGGGCGAATGGCATTTTCGATCGTTCGCGGTACCATTCGGGCACCCATGAGCGTAACGATCGTCCTGACCCTGGCGCGGCGCGCCGATGCCGGTGAAATGGCGCGGTTTCTAGCCCCCATTCCGAATGCCGACCGCCTGGCCGCGGTCCTCGCGGACCATCAAAACGTCGCTTCGCGCGCCTACGAGGACGCTACGGAAACCGCTCGGTTCGTCGCCAGCGACGGTGTGCGGGTCAAATGTTTCGCCGTCGCCGGGATCACCATCGATCAAGCGGAAATGATCGCGGCGGCTGCCCTGGATTGGATGGCCCTCGACGAGGTGCAGGGCGCGCGAGCCGTCGCGTTGGCGCTGGGTCCCACGGTGTGATGACGCCGGTCACAGCCGCAGGTTAAGTCTGCCGGGAAACCCTCAAGAAATGATGTCCGTCACGCCGACCGATGACCGGACGTGACAGTCTTGCCACCTTCGTGCTGTTGCATTGCACGTGGGATTCGACCGGATATGCGCCTTACCATCAAATGCGCGTTT
>CAZZXZ010000070.1:13527-18031 GCA_964658135.1 uncultured Acetobacteraceae bacterium
GCTCTTGGTTTTTAGCCTGGGCGCGATGGCCGACGTCGTGGCCGGGCCGAGCCAGGACCCGCTGGAGATGCTGGCTTGGTCCGATCCGGAGCGGGCCGCGAAGCTCATCGACGCCGACATCCTCGCGCAAGGCGATGCGCACGTCAGCGTGCAGACGCTCGAGGTGCGCAGCATGGTGTATGCCGACATGCACCGGGACGCGGAAGTCGATGCCACCGTCGTCCGCCTGCAGGAAATGGCGCGCCGCGGGATGGCGCCGGCGGCCGTCGCAGCAGGCTACGTGCGAGCCTACTCGCTGTACCAACGCGATCAATTTGCCGCTGCCAACGTCGAATTGATGCCCATCAACATCGAGGCCATCAAGTTGGTCGCGGAACGCTACCGCGTCTCCATTCTGCGCGGCAACGCCCTACGGATGCTCGGTAGGGCGGAGGCGGCGCTACCCTGGCTGGAACGAGGCCTGGACATCGCCCGTGAAATGCACGACGACGTTCGCGTGCTGCATGCAACGCTGTGGCTGGCACGCATTTTCCTCAATACGGGCAACGTCGAGCGTGCCGCCCAGCAGCTGGATACCGCTCAACGGCTCGCCGCGGTGCTGGGCGACGAGACGGCGCTCGTGGAGATCGACGTGTGCCGGTCCGACATCGCCGACCGGCGGGCGGATCATGCGGAAGAGCGGCGTGCCAGTCTGGCCGCGCTCGGGCACGCCAAGAATGCGGGCAGCAGCAAATGGCTGGCACACGCCCTCATCAATTTGGGCGATTCGTACCTAAAAACTCATGATTACGCCGAGTCGCTCAAGTACTCCAAACAGGCGCTGCCGATGGCGATGCGGCTGCGGGCCAGCGGAGACGAGCCCATCATCCTGTCGAACGAAGGGATGGCGTACATCGGTCTCGGCAACATCAAGCTCGGCGAGAAACTGGTGGACGAGGCGATCGACAAGGCGCTGGCGGGAGAGAATATATTGGATGCCCGGGAGCTGCTGCGAGAGTACGCGGACGCTCTCGAACATGCCGGCTATTTGATGATGGCGATTCAGACCTATCACCGTTACGACGCCGTGAGCGAGAAGGCCATGACGATTACGCGTCAGCGCGCTTTCTTGGAACTCTCCGCGAAATTCGACGACGAGCGAAAAGCCCGCGAGCTGGAGCTTCTGCGGCGCGACAACGAACTCAAGGCCTCGGAAATGGTCGGTCAGCGATTGCGTCAGCAGCTGATCGTCGCAGCCGCGCTGTGCGTGACCTGCATCTGTGGTGCGCTCATCTGGGCCGTAGCACGGGTTCGCAAGGCCAACGAGCGGTTGCGTTTCAGCAGCGAGCGAGACGCGCTCACCGGTTTGCACAACCGCCGCTATTTCAACGATAACGTGCTCGCGGTGGAGGGCGCGCGCCCGGTCGGCGGCTGTGTCCTGTTGGCGGATTTAGATCATTTCAAGCGCATCAACGACAGCCTGGGTCATCCCGCCGGCGATGCCGTATTGACGAGCATCAGTCAACGTCTCGCGGCAGCGCTGCGCGAGCAGGACAAATTAGTGAGGTGGGGTGGCGAGGAGTTCTTGGCCGTGCTCGACTCGATAAGTCCGGAGCAAGCGAATACGACCGTCGAACGCCTGCTGGAGGCGGTGCGGCGTGATCCGGTCGTGTGGAATGGCGAAGCGATTCATTGCACGATGTCCATCGGGTATGCCTGTTTTCCCATGCAGGAATCGGCCGCCGCCATTTCCCTGGACAGCGCCATCAGCCTCGTCGACAAGGCGCTCTATGAAGCCAAACGGCGCGGCAGAGACCGTGCTTGTTTGATCGGTGCCGTCATTGCACGCAGCGATCAGGAGTTTACCGTCATCAGTGCCGAGTTCGAATGCGCGGCCGCCGACCGGCGCATCCGACTGGTCGACACCGGAGTGGCCGCTTAGCCCGCTTCGATGCCGAGCAACCGATGCAGCCATTGCCGGGCGCGGTCGTTCTGCACGATGAATGCAACGCCGAATGAAATGATGAAAACGTCCAGGGGGGTCATTCGCTCGCTCCTTGTGTGTCTTGCCGGGATTTAAGAACATCGGTGTCGGCAAAACTGTTAGCGATCTCTCACTTGGCGACAGGAAATCGATTGTTACTTCGATCCCGATCCGGCAGGACGTGATCCGGATCGACGACCACGGACTGTACCGGTTGCGTGCTCTCGAGCCGGATGGTGTACGCGGTTTTCTGCAGCCAGGTCTCGACCGGCAGCGTCATGCGCGTGGTGCTGCCGTCCTTGAAAACCACCTGCACGACCGCCGGCATGACGAGCTGGCCGCGGTTCTCGATGGTGATGCGGGCCTCGCCATGGTCGAAGGCCAGCGCCGTGACGGCGAGATCGAGCGTCCAATTGTTCATGTACCAACCGCGCCAGAACCATGCCAGGTCTTCGCCGCCCGAGCTTTCCATGGCACGGAAGAAATCCGACGGCGAGGGATGTTTGAAGGCCCAATCGGCGATAAAGCTGCGCAAGGCGTAGTCGAAACGCTCGGGACCGAGAATCTGTTCGCGCAACAAAACCAGTCCCAAGGCTGATTTGAAGTAGGTGACCGGATGCCGGTAGCGTTCCTCGATGGCATCCGCCCGGGTCATGATGATGGGCGCGGCGGCGTCCTCCAACACGGGTAAAATCTCATCCACCGGATTACCCCCACCTTGGGCGTATTCAGAATCGCGCTTCGGGCCGTACACGCCATTCTCGAACGCGGCCGATTCGTCGATGTCGATGAAGGTGTTGAAGCCTTCGTCCATCCATGCATTGCGCCGCTCGTTGAAGCCGACGATCATGGGGAACCACGTGTGGCCGATCTCGTGCGCCGTAATCCAGAAGAGCTCCTTGCCCTTGTCCTCGATGCCGTCGAACAGCATGCCGGGATATTCCATGCCCGATGAGCCGCCGGCCACGTTCACCGCGACGGGATAGGGGTAGACATACCACCGGCGCGAAAATTGTTCGACCGCGTGTTTGAGATATTCGGTCGAGCGGCCCCACGCACCGGAACCGGCGCTCTCGACGGGATAAAACGACATGGCCAACGACGCACGTCCGTCCGGCAGACGAATGCGCGAAGCATCCCAGATGAAGGCCGCCGAGGCACTGAAGGCGACGTCGCGGGTGTGCTCCATGCGAAAGTGCCAGGTCCGGGGTGCCGCACCGGCGCCCGACGTTGCCGTTTCCCCCAACTCGTGTTCGCCGCGGACGACGACGGTCTCGTCGCTCTGGCGCGCGGCGTCGAGCCGCTGCCGCATGGTCGGCGTCAACACGGCGGCGGGGTTCTGCAGCTCGCCCGAGCCGGCGACGAGCATGTCGGCGGGCACGGTGACGTAGTAATCGAAATGCCCGTACTCCAGATAGAATTCGTTGGCCACATAGGGCTGCGTATCCCAGCCGCGCAGATCATCGTATACGGCCATGCGGGGATACCATTGCGCGATGTCGTAAATCTCACCGCGCGGCGTGCTGATCCACGAGGTGCGGCCGCCGAACGTGCCGGGGATGGTGTAGTGGTAACGCACGTGCACGCGCAGCCGTCCGCCGTGCGCGCTCAAGGGCTGCGGCAGACGAATCTGCATGCGGGTATCGGAGACCACGTAGTCAGCGCGGCCAGACCGCGAACCCGACATCACCTCCACGGCGTCGAAGACGATGCCGTCGGTAAACTGTTTGCGCTCCATGCCGCCCGCCGCGACGGCGCGCGCATCCCGGCGATACATGTTCTGATCCAGCTGCAGCCACAGGCTGTCGAGCAGGTCGGGGCTGTTGTTGGTGTAGGTGATGATTTCGTCCGCGCTCAGCGTCTTCGCCGCGGTCTCGAGCGTGGCATGCAGCTCGTAGTCGGCCTCGTTCTGCCAGTAATCGGGACCCGGCGCACCGTTGCCCGAGCGGTAGCGATTGACGGGCTCGGGAAAGGTCAACGGCGCGAACGTCTGCAACGGGTCGTAGGTCGGCGCGGCACCCGCGGCGAAAGTGACGCGGGCCGCCAAGGCGCCGCTCACCGCGACGACGCATGCGAACAGCACGCCAACGTCAATACATCTCTTCATCAAGACTTGCCCCTTTCAACTATTTTCGTTCCCCTGCAACATACGCGTCTGCCTGTGCCGGTACCCGACCTTTTTTATTGGAGGAGAATTGCATGCGTCGTCGTTCCTTCGTCGCCACGCTGCCGTTTCTGGCCGGCGCCGCCCAAAGTGCGCCCGCAGCGCTGCCCGTACCGCCAAAATTCCAAGCGGCGGGCGCCGAGCGTTTCATACGATCCGACGTGCATGCCGGAGATCGTCCCGCCGGTGCGAGCTTCGCATCACGCTCGGCGGCGATGGGATGCTCGGGTGCCGCCGGCACCGCGCAGCCGCTCGCGACGTTGGCCGCCATCGAAACGCTGAAGCGCGGCGGCTCCGCGGCGGATGCGGCCATCGCCGCCAATGCCTGCCTGGGATTTCTCGAACCCACCAGCTCGGGACTGGGCGGCGATTGCTAC
>CAZZXZ010000071.1:0-5554 GCA_964658135.1 uncultured Acetobacteraceae bacterium
CGCGGCCGAAGCGGTGGCGAAGATGACCGGCCGCAGCGGCCGCATCACCTTGGAGGGCGTGCGCATGTCGCGCAAGCGCATGTATTTTTCCAGCGCTAAAGCGATCAGCGAGCTCGGGTATGGATGGCGGCCGCCCGTCGACGCCTTGGCGGATGCCGTGCGTTGGTTCCAACAGCAGGGCCATCTGGCACTTGGCCCACCGCCTGGCGCACAGCTTGGCTCACAGCCGCGCCGGTAGAACTCGATAGAGAAAACGGGCGAGTGCGGGAACGAGCCGCGGCCGTTGCAAACGCGCATCGTATTTCGCGAGACGGCGATCGTTTTCCGCCAGACACATGGCGAGCAGCGCATGCAGCGTCACCGACGCGCCGAGTTCCTGATGCGCGCTCATCGTGAAATTCGACTCGTTGTTACCGGTCCCCTCACCGATGGTGCGGGCGGTCTTTATCCGGCTCGCCACGTGTTTCAAAATGATCCGCGCGCAGCGCAGCCGATAGGCCGCACGTCGCCAGCCACTCATGTTCGACCGTCGATACTCGACCCAGTTGACGAAGAACAGGATATGGCGCGCTTCTTCCTGAATCACGGGCTCGAACGTGTCGACCAGTTCCGCCGTGAAAAAACCCGACTGCTTCGCGAAGGCGAACAAGCCGAATGCGAAAAACGAATCGAAACATTCGCCGAAGCCGGCCGACAAAAAGTCGTTTTCCACCGTGTCCGACACGAATGGGGGCGGCGCGGCGACCGCGATCCGGTAATGAGCGGTGAGAGCCACCAGCAGGCGCGCGTGGCGTTTTTCCTCGAACCCCTGCATTTCGATGGCCCGACGAATCTGTGGGTCGGACTCGAGCTGCGCCGCCGCGGAGACTGTGTTGGAGGTGACGCTCTCCATGGAAACCGCTTCCTGCCAAAACGGCAGTGCGGCGAGCCGGGCGCGCTCGGCTTCAGGAAGCTCGGGCCATTTGAGCGTTTCCGGAACGTAGTCGAGATGGGTGTCCAGAAAGAATCTCGCGAGAATCTCCCGGTGTTCAGCCGATCCAATGCCGGCGTAGGTTGCGGTTGTTGCGTACATGCTCAATTGTTCACGCTGGCAGGAAGGTTTGGCAAGCGGCTATGATTGCCGCACGACGAGGTATGGCATGGACGATGGGCGCGACAATCACGATACGCTGATACTGGTCGATGCGGCGGACCGCGCGGTCGGCTGGTCGAGCAAAACACGCTGTCACGAAGGCCGTGGGCTTTTGCATCGGGCTTTTTCGGTGCTGATTTTCAACGGAAGCGGCGAATTGCTCATTCAGCAGCGCGCGCCGTCCAAACGTTTGTGGCCTCTGTATTGGTCGAACAGTTGCTGCAGTCATCCGCGCGCGGGCGAGACCGTGGAGACGGCCGCGCAGCGGCGTCTGCGCGAGGAATTGGGTGTGAATTGTGACCTGCGGTTCTTGTTCAAATTCGAATACCAGGCGCAATTCGATCCGACCGGCGCGGAACATGAGCTCTGTTCGGTCTTCATCGGGCAGTGCACCCAGCCGGTCAAAATCAATCATGACGAGATTTCGGCTTGGCGCTGGATCGGCGCGGAACAGCTATCCGCAGAGTTGACCCTGCACGGTGACAAAAAGTTCACTCCTTGGTTTCAGTCGGAATGGCATAGAATTTGGCGCGATCATCGCGAGGTGGTGCTGGCCCTGCGATTGCAAAATTGAGCTCCTCCGGGCCCTGGTCGCGGTAAGATAGGGCATGGCTATACCACTTTTGCAGATGTATCGAGTCGCCCGTTATATTGCCGGCCGCAAGCTGAGCCGCGATAAGCGTTACCCGTTGGTTCTCATGTTGGAACCGCTTTTCATGTGCAATCTGGCGTGTTCCGGTTGCGGCAAGATCGACTATCCGAAGGATATCCTGCAAAAGCGGGTCAGTTTGGAGGACGCGCTGCACGCCGTCGACGAATGCGGCGCGCCGATGGTGTCCATTCCCGGCGGGGAGCCGCTGATCCACAAGGAAATGCCGCAGATCGTGGCCGGTATCGTGGCACGCAAGAAATTCGTGTATTTGTGCACCAATGCGATCTTGCTCGCCAAGCACATCGATGAATACACGCCTTCTCCGTACCTTACCTTTTCCATTCATCTCGATGGCAATCGTCAGCGGCACGACGAATCGGTCTGTCAGGAAGGTGTTTTCGACAAGGCCGTTGCGGCCATCAAACTGGCCCGCGACAAGGGCTTTCGCGTGACCATCAACTGCACGCTGTTCAGCGGCGAAGACCCGGCTGAGGTGGCGGAATTTTTCGATCTGGCGACGGGCTTGGGCGTCGAAGGCATCACGGTATCGCCGGGCTACAGTTACCACCATGCCCCGCGGCAGGACGTGTTTCTGGGCCGTAAGGCCAGCAAAGAGCTTTTCCGGGGCATATTCAGCCGGCGGAAGAATCGTCCCACGGGCGCGTCATGGTCGTTCAATCACTCCGGATTGTTCCTCGATTTTCTGGCCGGTAATCAGACCTACCAGTGCACCCCTTGGAGCAACCCGACCTACAACGTGTTCGGCTGGCAGCGTCCCTGTTATTTGTTGTCCGATGAAGGCTATGCGGATACCTATCAATCGCTCATCGACGACACCGAGTGGGACAAGTACGGGGTGGGCAAGAACCCGCGTTGCGACAATTGCATGGCGCACTGTGGCTTCGAAGGCACCGCGGTGAACGATGCCTTTAGTCATCCGCTCAAGGCGCTGTGGGCTTCGCTGCGGGGACCCCGGGTGAACGGCCCGATGGCGCCCGAACTACCGGTTACCTACGCCGAGTCGGCCCGTTATGCCGACGCCAATGTGACGGTTACCGCGGTGCCCGTCTCGGCGGTATCGCGCAGTCGCCGCGAGACGGAAGACAGCACCGTCGATCCGCGCTGATCGTGTCGTCGGATCGAGCGGTGCCGTTGGAGTCGGCTGCAGCGCAGGATTTTGGGGCGCAACTCGATGCCTGGCGGACGCGAATGGAGCGGGCGCTCGCGGCGCGCTTGCCGGCCGCCAGCGTAGTGCCGACTCGCTTGCACGAGGCCATGCGGTACAGCGTGTTGGGTGGCGGCAAACGCATCCGCCCGGCGTTGATGTTCGCGACGGCGCGAACCTTGGGGCTGTCCGAGGATCAAGTGGAGGCGGCGGCGTGCGCCATCGAACTGATCCACGTGTACTCCTTGGTTCATGATGATCTGCCGGCGATGGACAACGACGATTTGCGGCGTGGTAGACCGACCTGCCACAAGGCTTTCGACGAAGCGACGGCCATCCTCGTGGGCGACGCTCTGCAGCCCTTGGCCTTCGAACTGCTGGTGAGGGACCCCTCGCTGCCCGCCTCGCCCGCCATCAGGCTGCGTTTGGTCGATATTTTGAGCGAAGCGAGCGGCACGTTCGGCATGGCGGGCGGTCAGGCCATCGACCTGGCGGTGCAAGGCCGGAGGGTCGACATCGCGCAGATCGAGGACATGCATGCGCGTAAGACCGGAGCGGTGATTCGTGCCAGCGTACTGATGGCGGCAGAATGCGCACCTCATCTCGAGCCCTTGTCCTATGCCGCGCTCAACCGGTTCGCAACCGCGATCGGGTTGGCATTCCAGATCCAAGATGATCTCCTCGACGTATTGGGCGATGTCTCGACCCTGGGCAAGGCGACCGGTGCGGATCGGGAACGCGACAAGCCCACCCATCCCGCGATCATCGGGATCGAGGCGTCGCAGGAGCGAATGCATTTATTGCATGGTCAGGCCTTGGCCGCACTCGAGCCGTTCGGCGCCCGGGCCGCGCCGCTGCGCGCGCTGGCCGATTGGCTCTTATCGCGGCACTACTGAAGGAAGCCGGGTCGAGCAAGAGTGGCGACGCGGCTGTCGGCGGATGGCAACGCTTTGACATGGCAGCGCGTTTACCAGAATCTGGGCCGAAGGAGGGCATATGCTCCGTCATGCCATCGGCCATACGCGTCTCATGCGTGAATCGACTGATCGAGTCCAGACGGCTTTGGCCAGTCCGGACGAAAACGAAAGGCTGATCGCGCGCCGCATCGTCGGCAGCGAGGCTGCCTGGTCGTCGTGGGAAAACGAGCACTCGGTGCTGATGCGTCAGCTGGCCAACTGCGGCGTGCGCCGCACCCAGGTGGCGGCCTTGAAGAACACGACGTTTCGGCTGCTGCACGGTAAAGCTTTGTTCCACTATCTGCGCCGCAGCGAAGTACGCGGCGCGGAGCGCACGCAGGTGGTCGCGCATTTTCGCCCCGGACGCAGTTACGAAACCGCGCTCGTGGCCGAGCACAATGTTTACATCCACAAAGCGTGCAGCTATCTATGCACGAGCCACGTCGGTGCCGACGTCATCGAAGATCCGACGTTCTTGGATCCGATGCGCCGTTACGAGCAGCTTTACACCGAATATTTCAACGTGTATTGCAGCAGCTTGGTCGCCGTACCCGACGACCGTGCCGCGGCGCAGATCACGCTGTTGCCCTTGCTCAAGAAACAGCTGAACGAATATCGCTGGGCCATCTTGAATCCGCGCCAGGCGCAAGGGTTTCTACGCCAGGAAGCGCGGTTGCGCTCCGCCACCGGCGATACACAACGTCTGGCGACTTTGGTCAATCCGCTCAAATCGCGCTGAAAGCGCTGCAAATCGCCGATTGGTCAGCCGTACCGGTGGTTTCTTGGTAAGGTGCGGATAAATAATAGTGTCAGCACGGTTGAATCCGCCCTTGCCGCCCATCCGAATAAATAATCGATGCAACCAATGAGTGCTTCCGTGCTGCAACGGATGGCCAGCGGCGAGGCTGCGGCCGTGCGTGATTGCATCGATGAATTCGGTGCGCTGGTGTGGAGTCTCGCGCGAAGGTTGTCGCGTACACCCGCAGATGCAGAGGACGCGACGCAGGAGATTTTTCTGGATATTTGGCGTAGCGCCGGCCGATTCGACCCGACGCAGGGTTCGGACAAAGTGTTCATCGCGATGATTGCACGAAGGCGCCTGATCGACCGTCTGCGGAAGACGGCCAACGTGCCACCGATGGATCCGATGGAGGTCCTCGAGACGGTGGCATGGTCGGATCCTGGAACGGCGTCGGAAATATCCGTCGAGGCGGAACAAGCGACGCGGGCTCTGGCGGAACTGCGGCCGGAACAACGGCAAGTGCTCGAACTCGGGCTCTTGCATGGTTTGAGTCAGTCGGAGATCGCCGCCCGTCTGGGCATGCCATTGGGGACCGTGAAGTCGTTCATGCGGCGGGGTCTCATCAAAGTGCGTGAACTCATGAACATCGATGCCGAAGGCATCTCTGCGGGGTTTAATGTCTGAGACGGGCGCGCAAGATCAGCCGGACGAAGCCATGGTGGATTTGCTCATCAAGCAAGTCACCGAGGGGTTGTCCGCGGCTGAGCAGCGTGAACTCGATGGCTACGGCAGCGCGAGCGTGGGCACCTGGCGACTCGATATCGAGCGGGCGGCGGCGGCCGTCAGTTTGGCCGGCAGCGCCCCCAGCCCGCCGCCGGCGGCTTTGCGCGCAGTTCTGGAGCAAGAG
>CAZZXZ010000071.1:5564-9076 GCA_964658135.1 uncultured Acetobacteraceae bacterium
AGGCAGAACGCTATTTTGCGGCGCCCGCGGTGGTGGCCGCGGCGGCGCAGTCCGACAACGTACTCGCTTTCAGTGCACCGCGGTCGGCCGACTCTGGGTTGCGCGCCGACGGACGGAGCGGGGCTTGGGGTTGGTTGGCTGCGGCCGCCTGTCTGGTGTTGGCGGTTTTCGGCTGGGTGCGCTCGCCGCAAGTAATCGTGCCACCGGTGGCCGAGGTCGTGGTGGCACAGCCACCCGCTGCCGTGCAACGGGAAGAGCCGCCGGCGCCGCCCACGCCACCGACCCCCGCCCAGGAGCGCGATGCGCTGCTCGCCAATGCTGAAACGGTCAAGGTGACGCTTGGCGCCACCAAAGATGCCGCCGCCATCGGTGTCAGCGGGGACGTGGTCTGGGATCCTGCGGCGCAAAAGGGTTTCCTACACTTCGTCGGCTTGGCGAGCAACGATCCACAGGTTCATCAATATCAAATCTGGATTTTCGACGGCAAACGCGACAAACGCTATCCGGTCAGCGGCGGCGTATTCGACGTGCCCGGCGAGTCTCCGGAAGTCGTCATACCGATCAACGCCGAGCTGCCCATCGCAATGGCGAAAGCATTCGCGGTCACCGTGGAAAAGCCCGGTGGAGTCGTCGTCTCCGCGCTGGGGCACGTGGTCGCGCTGGGGGCCGCCGGCTGAGCGGTACGCGGGGCTAGCCGAGGGCCAGCTTGCGGTCCTTGGCGGACGGCGGCATCCATTGATAGATCCAAGTTTCCGTCAACGGGCGGCCATCCACGCGTAGGTAGAGCCGTAGGTCGACGGCTTGCTCCGAATCGTCCGTGGGTTTGACGTCGAACAATGCGCGATAGCCGTTGAACTCCTCGACGAAGTGGGCCGTGACATGTTCGACCTGGCCGCGCGAGGTCGTCACCACCGCCTCGACCGCCGCGTCCTTGGCGAGCGCACCCAGTTCTCCGCCGGCAAAATCCACCGCGAAATGCCAGGAGTAGTATTGGCGCTTCAAGCCGACCGTGCCGCCTATTCCGGTGCGCGTCGCGATGGTCTGCGCGAGCGGCGATGCGTAAGGCATCTGGGTACCCCAATAGAGCTTGTAGCTGAACAGTAATTCCTGGCCCGCCTTGGGTTTCTCCAGCGGATTCCAGAACGCCACGATGTTGTCGAAAGTTTCGTCGACGGTCGGAATTTCGACCAGCTGAACGGCACCTTTACCCCACCCGCCCGTGGCCCCCGGCTTGGGCTCCACCCACAAGCTCGGCCGCTTATCGTAGAACACGCCGTCGTCCTGGTAATGATCGAAGTTGCGATCACGCTGCAGCAGACCGAAACCGCGTGGGTTGTCGTCGGCGTAGGAATTGAAATGCAGTTGCGCCGGATTGACGAGCGGCCGCCAGATCCATTCGCCGGCGCCGGTCCACAGCGAAAGTCCGTCGGAATCGTGAATCTCCGGCCGCCAGTCGTTGGCGGCCCGACGATCGTTCTCGCCGTAGAAAAACATGCTCGTGAGGGGCGCAATTCCCAGCCGTTCGATCGGCTTGCGGGGATAAAGGGCGCTGTCGACCTGCATCACGAGGGTGCCCCCCGGCGAGATCAGCATGCGCAACGCACCCGTGACGCTCGGGCTGTCCATCAGGGCATACAGCGTCAACGTGCCCGAATCCTTGTCGGGGCGCTCGAACCAAAACGAGGTAAAGCGCGGAAATTCCTCCGGTCGCGCGAACGCCGTGTCGACCGCCAAGGCGCGGGCCGAGAGGCCGTATTGCCGCGTGTCGCCGCCCACGGCACGAAAATAAGCCGCACCCAAAAACGCCGCGACGTCGGCCCGCCAATCGGTCACGAATTGCACCCGAAAGCCGGCAAAACCCGCATGATCCTTCATGGTCGAAGGCTCCACACCGCTCTTGTCCCAGTCGAACATCGAGGGGTCGTAGAGGAATTCGCGGGCCTGGCCGTCCTGGATCTCGAACACATGCACCGGTGCGCTGAACGTCCGGCCGACGTGAAAGAATTGCAGTCGGAAAGCGAGACCGGCATCGCCCCACAACGAATGGTCGGTGCGGAAGCGTATGGATTGATACTGATCGTAGCTGAGCTTCGCCATGCTGGGCGGCAAAACGTCCTTGGTGTCCTGGTACGCGTTGCCCGCCAGATAGTGAGCCTGCCCCTTGAGCCACGCGTAATCGAAGGGCTGCGCAGGACCGGTCGCCGCCACCGGCGGCGTACTCGCGGCCGGCGGTTGGGCTGCCGGCGAGCGCTCCGCGTAACCGACCTGGGCGGCGGCCAGAGCCAGCGCCGATTTCAACAGGGAACGTCGGGCAATCATGCGGTCTTCCTTCAGATCGTAAAGCCGGGTTGCGGCGCATCGGGTAACAAGGCGAGTTGATTGAGCAATCGCGCATCGCCCGCCACTTCGACCCGCTCGACCGGGCTGAGCCACTGCAGTACTTCTTCCAGCGAGCGGGCGTCGATCAATTTCTGCTCCGCGGTAAAAGCGTGTGGGTCGGGTCGGCCGCGTGGATCGTTGGGCCGCGCGAGATTGCCTTCGATGTGCGTGAGGCGGGCGTCGCGGTTGCGCGCCAGGTATCTGAGTCCATCCTGCGGCAGCGCAGCTGCGCGCGAGATCAACTCCAAACGTCGTAGCACCAAGGCGGGCGTCTCGAACTCCTCGGGCGTCCGCAGCAGCGCGATACGCGCAAGACCACGGCCCAGACTTTCGCTGCCGCTGGCGCGCGACAGCGGCACCGCGAGAAACAATCCCAACAGTGCAGGCGACACCCAGCCCAGCAAGGACGGCGACAAGAAGTAAATGATCACGGCCGTCACGCAGCTCAAGAGAAGATGCCGCTTGTGAAAGTGCCAGGCGTCGCTCCACGTGGTGCCGGCGCCGTCCCGGCGCTGCGGTTTCCAGCCTGAGTCGCGGCCCATGAACACCTCGAAGACATGACGGCTCTGCACCAACATCAAAATCGGGGCATACAGAGCCGACAGCACGGTCTCCAACAGAAAACTCGCCATGACACCGATGACGCCGCCGCAGCCGCGACGAATCCGCTTCGACAACAGCGCCCTGATGAGTCCGAGCGTCTTCGGAATCAGCAGGATCACCATGCTGAACCAGAACAGCGTCATCATCAATTCGATGTCGAAACGCGGCCAGGTCGGAAACAGCTGAAAATCGTGGTTGAAGTACTCCGGCCGGATCAAATGCGACTGCACCGCGAGCGCGAAACCCACCCCCAACATCAGCAACCACAACGGCGATGACAAATAACTCATGATGCCGATACCCAGGTGCAATCGACTGAGAAAGCTCAATCCGGCCGTGCCGAAGACTTTCATGTGCTGCAGATTACCCTGCGCCCAGCGTCGATCGCGCACCGCCACGTCGATCAAGGAGGGCGGCGATTCTTCCCAGGAGCCGCCGCAATCCGCCATGCGCACCTTCCATCCGCCGCGCCGCATCAGCGCGGCTTCGACGAAGTCGTGCGACAGGATATGGCCGCCGAAGGGCTTGCG
>CAZZXZ010000071.1:9176-17856 GCA_964658135.1 uncultured Acetobacteraceae bacterium
ACGATCATATGGTCGTAACGACCACCCCAGCGGGTGACGAAGTCCTCCACGTTGCCGGACTTGCGTGCCACGTTCTGCCAGCGGCGCCGATACCAGACCGGCATGACCGAGGCCAGCGTCCGGCGCAGCAGGTCGAGCGCCGCGGTTTCGCGGACCCACGCATCGGCATTGGTCGAGTCGGAGATCACCACGATCTCGAAACGCTGGTTCGCGCCGCCGGCCAGCAGCGCCTCGGCCATGGCCTGCAGCGCCGACGTCGTCCGTACCGGATCTTCGTTGTAGATCGGCATGACGAGCGCGGTCAGCGATGCGTCGCAGGCCGGGGTGGGATGCGGATCGCGTCGCTTCGAGGCACCCGCAAGCACCGATCCGGCAGCGAAAGAGATCCAACCGAGCGATACGGCGAAGAAAAAAATCATCATGCCCTGCAACAGAGTCATGCTGGCGAAGCGCACGACTTGCAGCATCTGATAAATGCCGTAGGTCGACACGCCGAGGGTGGTGACGATCAGAATGAAACGAGCGTACAGCACGGCCCAGCCGGCGGGCGAACGGGCCCGCCCCGCCGGCTTGTGCAGCAGATCCTGGGCCGGCATCGCCAACGGCGCCTCGCTCGGCATGCCGCCGGCCGCCCGCATTTCAGCGTAGGGAACCGCGGCGCTCAGGTGGCGGTCCATCGGTACAACCAGGTTTCCGAGATCGGTGTATCGCCGCGCATGACGCGCAAGCGCAGCTCCAGCAGATTGGCATCGCCCGGCTCCACTTCGAAACTGGCCCGCAAACCATGGATCGAGCGGTTGGACATCAACGTGGCGTTCGATATGCGCCCAGCCGAGGCGCCGAGATCCAGATGCAGCCCGTCGATTTTCTCGCCGGCCCCCACGAAGTCCAAGATGAATACGCGGCGCTTGCCGTCGAGACTGGCACCGGACCGGGTGGCGAGGACCTTCGCCATTGCCTTCGGCAATCCCGGTTCGCCGAGCCACGAGAGGCGGTATTCGAAATGCGCCGGATGCCCGGGCTGCAAGCCGTGCGCCGGCCGCCAGAAGGCGACGATGTTGTCGTTGCTTTCCCGCCCCGACGGAATTTCCACGAGTTCGACGGCGCCCGTGCCCCAGTCGCCTTTCGGTTCGACCCATGCGCTGGGTCGGCGCTCGTACTGATCCTCGAAATCTTCGAAATCGCTTTGCTGCCGTGACCGCTGAACCAGGCCGAAACCCGTCGGAGTGTCGTTCGTGAAGGTAGACACCTGCAGCGTGATGGGATTCGCCAACTGCCGAAAAATGTGTTCACCGGATTTCGCGTCGATCATGAGGCCGTCCGAATCGTGGACCTCCGGACGATAGTCATCCAGCCGGCCGCGGTTGGTTTCATCGAATAAAAACATCGACGTGAGCGGGGCAATACCCACCACACGCAGTTCGGTTCGGGCAAAGAGCGTAGCCTCTACGTCCATCACCGTGGTTGCGCCGGGCTGCACGGTGAATCGATAGGCACCGGTCACCGAGTCGCTGTCGAGCAGCGCATAAATGACGATGGCGGCGGCGCGGGCAGCGGGCCGCTCCACCCAAAAATGCGTGAATACCGGGAATTCTTCGCCGGCGGGCTCCGCGGTGTTGACGGCCAGCCCGCGCGCCGACAGTCCGTAAAGAAGATGTTGGGCGACGGCACGAAAGTAGCTGGCGCCTTGAAACACCAAGAACTCGTCCCAGACCTTCTTCGAATTTATCTGGCTGCGGACTCGAAAGCCCGACAGCGGCAACGATGCCTTGCTGCCCAATTGGGGCAACGACGGGCTGATCTGAAACATGCCGGGCGTTGCCACCAGATCCTGCGCCATCCCGTTTTCGACCGTCGAGACCGTCAGCGCCAGCGACTGCCCGTTGTCACGCGTGCGCAGTAACTCGAGCCGAAACGGCACGTCGTCGTTGCGCCAGATTCCCGCATCCGGGTTGAAATGGATGCTGCGGTATTGTTCCGGGCTCAACTTATCCAAGCCCGCCGGCAGGGCGCTGCGTTGCGGGGAATAGGGTTTCTCCGCACGCCGCTTCGCGGCGGCCAGCAAGGTATCCAAGGAAAATTCATAGACCGGCTTATCGGCGACGATGGGGGTCGGGGCGGGCGTCGGCGCTGCCGACTTGCCGTGCGACGGCGCGGCGCCCTGCGCCGTCAACGCGACCGCGGTAAACGCCACCATACAAAGGAAGTTCGTCGATGAAACCGGCAAGGCAGATACCCCAAAGTGGCCCGAGGCCTTCCGCGGGCGCTACCTTGATGAAAGTGACGGGCCCTGTCAACGGGCTGTTATATTCTGGGAGTATGCACCGAGAGCCCCAAAGTGCCGGTGCCGTGCTCATGGTCCGGCCGGCCTGCTTTGCTTTCAACGCCGAAACGGCCGCCAGCAACGTCTTTCAAAAGGCGCCCGCCGACGCGCCTACCCACATAGCGGCTGCTGCACTGCAAACAAGCGCCTTGCGGGAATTCGATGACGTGGCGTCCGGCTTGCAGCGAGCGGGCGTGGAGGTCCTCGTCGCTGAGGATACCGAATCGCCGCTCAAGCCGGACGCGGTGTTTCCCAACAACTGGGTAAGCTTCCATCACGACGGCACGGTGGTGCTGTATCCGATGCTCGCACCGAACCGGCGCCTGGAACGGCGTGACGAGGTCCTGCGCAGGGTCACATGGGACGGCGGCTTCCAAACCACGCGGGTAGTCGATCTGAGCGCTCACGAACAGCACGCGGAGTATCTCGAGGGTACCGGCAGCCTGGTGCTCGATCGCGTCAACCGAATGGCTTACGCAAGTCTCTCGCCGCGCACGCATTTGGCTGCGCTCGGGGAGTTTTCCCAGCGGCTCGATTACCATCTGACGACATTCGCGGCCACCGCAGCCGCCACCCCGATTTATCACACCAACGTGTTGATGGCCATCGGTGCGCATTTTGCGGTGATATGCGGTGCGGCCATCGCGGACCCTGCACAACGCAGTGCGGTCTTCGACCGGTTGCGCGCCAGCGGGCACGAGCTCATCGAAATCTCCCCGCGGCAGATGGAACAGTTCGCGGGGAATGTGTTGGAACTGGCGCCGTCCACCGGCAGCGTCATCGCCCTATCCCGCAGCGCCTGGCTGAGTTTCGATTCCGCCCAGCGCAGTAGGCTCGAGCGCCATGGCGCAGTGCTGCCCTTGGACATTCCTGTCATCCAGACGGTGGGTGGCGGCGGTATCCGCTGCATGCTGGCCGAAATCCACTTGCCCAGGCGCTCTTGAGCCTTTGATACAATTTGGTCATGCTCGAACTGGGTGCCAAAACGCTGATCGCTTATTTTCTCGGCACTCTGCTCGGCAGCCTGGTGCTGGGGCGCTTGCGCGGCGTGGATATTCGCGCCTTGGGCAGTGGCAATGCCGGCGCAACCAATGCGTTGCGTACGCAGGGGAAAATGTTCGGCCTCCTGGTGCTGCTCATCGACGTGGGGAAGGGAGCGCTGGCGGTGTCGTTGGTGCCCGGCCTGGCAATGCCCGGCATGGCCGCGCCCGCCGACCTGTCGCGCCCATGGCTAACCCTAGCCTGCGCAGTGGCCGTGATCGTGGGGCATGTCTATCCCGTATGGTTCGGCTTCCGCGGCGGGAAGGGGGTGGCGACCATCGTCGGTGTCGTGGGTGCGCTGGATCCGCGGTTGCTGCTGCCGTTGTTCGCGATATGGTTCAGCGTGGTCTTGTGCACCGGCTACATCGGTCTGGCCAGCATGCTGGCCGGACTCGGTCTGGTCTTGGTGGTGTATTGGCGCGATCCTTCGAACGTTCCCCTGCTGGTGTTTTGTCTCGGCATCAGCGTCTTCGTGATCTATACGCACCGGGGCAACATCGCCCGTATGCGCGCCGGCACGGAAAATCGTGCGCGCCGGTTATGGCTGTTCCGCCCGCGGCCGGTCTAGACGCACGGCGCCAGGCCGTTCCGGCGATGCTGGTCCTGCTGGCGGACGGTGAGCTGCATTCGGGTCAGGCATTGGGCCGCACGCTCGGACTCAGCCGTGCGGCGGTGTGGAAGGGAATCGAAAGACTGCGGCTGCGGGGCATCGACGTTCTGGCGGTGCCGAGACGGGGCTATCGGCTGTCGAGCGGCGTCGAATTGTTGGAGGATGCCGCGGTCCGCCGCGCCATCGACGGCGCTCGTTTGACGCATCTGCGCAACCTAGAATTTTGGTTCGACGTGGATTCCACCAACACCCGCTTGAGCGAGGCCACGCCGCCTCCCTACGGCTATGCGGATGTGGTCTCCACCGAGCTGCAACACGCGGGTCGCGGTCGGCGCGGGCGACGCTGGGTCGCGCCGTTCGGCGGCAGCCTCGCCTTGTCGCTCGGCTGGTCGTTCCGTGATGCCGCGCGAGCCAGCCCGTCGTTGAGCTTGAGCGTCGGCGTCGCCGTGGCCCGCGCGCTGGCCCGCTGCGGAGCCGACGGCATCTCTTTGAAATGGCCGAACGACATTTGGTACCGCGATCGCAAGGTGGGCGGGGTTTTGCTCGAGTTGCGCGCCGAAGCCAGTGGACCCGCACACGTGGTGATCGGTATCGGCCTCAACGTCACGTTGAGCAACGCGAACCGTGCTCATATCGAGGCGTCAGGGGTGCGAGCGGCGGCGGTGGCGGACGCGTGCGCGGCCCCGCCCTCCCGTAATTTCCTGGCCGGCGCCATCATCGATGAGCTTTTGAGTATGCTGATGCAATTCGAGCGGGAGGGTTTTGCGGGTTTGCACGCGGCCTGGACGTCGCTCGACGCGCTGTGCGGTCGGCCGGCACGTGTGCTGAGCGGCGACGACGTCCTGTTCGGCACGGCGCGCGGCGTCAGCGCGCAGGGTGCCTTACTCTTGGAGCGCGCGGGGCGGGTGCAGGAGTTCGTATCCGGCGAGGTGAGTTTGCGATTGGACGAGGATAACAATTGACGCTTCTAAAAAGTCTGGTGCTGGGGCTCGTGCTGGCGAATGCCGCCTATTTTCTGTGGACGTCGGGCATCGGCCAGACCCAGGCGGTGGCGGTCGTGAGCCCAGCCCCCATGACGTTGAAGCTGGCTTCCGAAGTGGCGACGCCGACCGCGGCCGATTCTGCCGTCATTGCGCACCCGGAAAGCGACTCGGGCGCCGGCGTGGGGATGCGCTGCGTCACCGTGGGGCCATTCAAAGACGTTTCCGCAGCGGCGCATGCGGCAAGCACGCTGCGCAGCGGCGGCTACGACCCTCGGCAGCGAGTCGTCGACGGCGACGTGTGGGCCGGGGTGTGGGTTTACCTGCCGATTCCCCCCACGCATGCGGCCAGCGAGCAGATGCTCGCCAAACTCAAGGCCGGCGGTATCGAGGATGCATTGGAAATGCCCGGTCCCGCCGACGGTTCGGTCATTTCGTTGGGCGTATTCGGTGAACAGAAGCGCGCCCAATCGCGTGTCGCACAAGCCCAGGCGCTCGGCTTCAACCCCGCTCTGGCGGACCGTAAGCGGGCCGGAACCGTGTACTGGATCGATCTCGATTTGAAGGCAGGCGATGGCGCATTGAACCCAGCGGATCTGCAGGGCGAAGCGGGCCACATTTCGCGCGTGCAGATCAAAGCCTGCCCGGCAGCGGCGGCGGCGACATGAACGCGCCGGCACCGGCCGGCCGACGCGACATGGCACTGCGTCTCGCCAGTATCGCGGGCGCGCTCCTGGGGTACGGTAGCCTCGCGATATTTTTATGCCTCATCGGAGTGCAGATTTACCGCTGGTTCAGTCTGGGCGAATGGACGCATTTCGGCGTGAGCGAGGGGTTGAGCGCCGCGCTCAGCCGATGTTGTGTCAATGCGGGCGACGCGGGGCGTCTGGCGCGCCTCGTCGATTGGCTCGATGCGCCCGAGCATTGGCTCGGGCTACACCGCGTTTTCGAGGTGATGCCGGCCTCCCTGGCTCTGTTCGTTCTCAGCATGCTCGGCAACAGCCTCTTCGTATACTGCCGCGACCGGCTGCTCCGACGTCGCTGATCTAACGCGGCTCGGCGATGAGCACCGTATCCAGATGGGATTGCGCAATCCAAAAGTCGCGGGTGCTTCGGATGGAGTCGTTGACGGTGGCGATTTGCGCGCGCGCATCCGCCAGCAACTCGAATACGCTGATTTGCGAGGCGTTGTAGCGCAGCAGATCCTGCCGCGTGATTGCCTTGACGTCGGGGAGCGCCTCGTCGCGTTCGCGCACCGCGATTTCGTAAGCGGTCCGGTAGCGAGCCGCGCCGATGCGAACCGCAGCGCGCGCATCGAGGGCCGCCTGCGCCAGACGCGCCACCGACCGGGCATACAGGGCTTCGGCCTTGCGCACGCGCGCGTCACCGGAATCGAAGATCGGAACTTCCAGGGTGATTTCGTAGCCCTTCTCGTAGGGATCCTCGCCGGTTCCATTGCGTACCCGGGTGGGTCCCAGGTCCAACACATTGACCAGTCGACTGGCGCGCGTGAGATTCAGCCGGTGCGCGAGTTCATCGATCTCGGCTCGCATCCTGTGCAGATCGATACGCTTTTGCATGGCGAGCTGTTCGAGATTCGGTAACTCGACGACGTTCTGAGGAAGGTCGGGAAGTTGCGCGGCGAGCGGCACCGCCCGGGCCGCGGCGAGCCCGAGCAGCGCATTCAAGGCAGCGCTCGCGGTCTCCTCGGCGAGTTGGGCGCGTGCCAGGTCCTGCAGCGCGGCCGTGTAAAAGGCTTGCTCGCGAGCTTGATCCAGGCGGTTCCAGTTGCCGGCGCTCAGCATGCGCCGGGCGAGTTCCGCGGCGGTCTGGGCGGCGTCCTTGACCTGCCACGCGTAATGCAGCGAGTCGCGTGCGCCGAGCGCCGTGAAATACGCGGTGCGCGTGCTGTCCGCGAGTTCCACCACGCGCATGATCGTAAGATCCTGAATTTGCCCGAAGCGGCGTTGTTCGGCGGCATGAGCGGCGGGCATCGTCAGCAGCGACAAGACGTTGAAAGTCACCGTCTCCTCGATGTCGTACAGGCCGGCCGCGCTGGCATGCCGGAACGTGAGTCGCGGGTTGGCGAGTCGTCCGGACTGCACGAGATCCGCTTCCGAGATGCCGAGCTCCTCGAAGGAGGCCTGCAAACCCGGATTGTTGAGCAGCGCGATCTGCACGGCGTCGTCGACCTGCAAGGGGTGAGCGAGGAGCTCCGCGACCGCGGCCGCATTTTTGTCGCGCTCCGCCGCCGACCGCGGCCACCGCACATCCTTGCCGATTTCCTCATGGGCTTGATCGATCACGCGGTCGAAACCGCCGTCGCGCGAAAAATGCGTGCAACCTGCGATGCCGCTGCCCGACACGAGGCTCACCAACAAGAGGTTCAATATCATCCAGCGGGTCGTCGTCGCCATGGAATACAGAATAAGCGAATAGTGAGCGGTGTAGGCGGCCTCTGACGCCGGGTTGCTTGAAACCGCGACAGACCGAAGCGCCGAATGCGCCCAGCATCTCAAGGCCGTGGCGGCAGGCCACGGCTTCAAAACTGCGCGCTGAAACTGGAGAAGTTGAATGGTTTTCGTCGTCAAATCGCCTCGTCGATGCGCGTGGGGGCTGACGGCTCTTTTCGTCTGCGGCGCGGTCGGCGCTGCGCCGACCATGAACCTGCCGCCCATCGGCGGCCCGGGTCCTGCCGAGCATCACCCGGGTAAGATCGTTTGGGCGGACCTCGTGACACCGGACCTCGCTGGCGCCGAGCGGTTTTATTCCGGACTGTTCGGCTGGACATTCAATACGGTGCGGACCGGCACGACCGAATATGCGGTGGCCATCATGAATGGTTTGCCGATGGCCGGACTGTTGCAAAAGCCGTTTCCGACCGGCGAGCATCACCAACCGACCTGGCTCCCGTTCATTGCCGTGGCGGACGTCGATGCCGCCGAGCGCAGTGCCATCAGTCACGGCGCTAAAACTGTTTCTGAGCCGCGGACCTATGCGGGCCGTGGCCGTCAAGCCGTATTGACCGATCCCGAGGGAGCCGTGTTTGCCGTGCTTGCTTCGTCGAGCGGCGATCCGCCTGACTTTTTGGCGGCACCGGGCGAGTGGATTTGGAGTTCGCTGCTCGAACACGAGCCTGCACAGAGTGCCGCTTTCTACAGGGCGGTTGCCGGCTATGACGTATTCGATCTGCCCAGCGAGGGTGAGACGGTACACGCCATTCTTTCGAGCGACGATTATGCCCGCGCCAGCATCAACACGCTGCCCGCGAACGGCCGTCGGCATCCGCACTGGCTGAATTTCGTGCGAGTCGACAGCGCACCCGATGCGGTGGCGAAGGCGGTCGCGCTCGGCGGCAAGGTGCTCGTGGAACCGTACGTCGATCGGCATGGCGGAAAGATCGCCGTCATCGCCGATCCCGCCGGGGCGCCGGTGGGACTGATGGAATGGTCCGAGACTGACAGCAAGGTTGAACCCAAATGAGACTGCCGGCACGTGCTTTGAAAGTGTGCGTAGGGGCGCTGTTGTCAGTGGCTCTGATATCGGCCTGCGCGGTCGGCGTAGGGTATGACGGACCGGTGGGCTATACCGGTGGTTATTACGAGCCGTACGGTTATGAGTACGGTGGTTGGGCGGGCGGCGGCGGGTCTTATCGTGTGGGTCCGCCGCCCGGCGGTCCGCGCGGGGGCTTCGGCGGCGATCACGGTGGCCCACCGGGCGGCGGTC
>CAZZXZ010000072.1:0-17822 GCA_964658135.1 uncultured Acetobacteraceae bacterium
CTGTCGCTGGTCGCGGGCGTGCTGGTGGACGATGCCATCGTCGAGATCGAGAACATCGTCCGTCACATGCGGATGGGCAAGAGCGCCTATCAGGCGGCACTCGATGCATCCGACGAAATCGGGCTCGCCGTGGTCGCCACCTCGTTCACCATCATCGCCGTGTTCCTGCCCGTGAGTTTCATGAGCGGAGTGACCGGACAGTATTTTCGTCAGTTCGGTTTGACCGTCGCGGTGGCGGTCTTCATCTCGCTGCTGGTCGCGCGTCTCATCACGCCGGTTCTCGCGGCGTATTCATTGCGGCGCGACCTGGCGCAACTCCCGGAACACGGCGATGGGCTCATCATGGCGAACTACATGGTGCTGTTGCGCTGGTGCGTCGGCAATCGCTGGAAAACCATTGCGGGCGGCACGGTGTTTTTCGCTTTTTCGATCTTTGCCCTGACCATCATTCCGCAGTCCTTCATACCGCCCGAGGATTATTCGAATTCGCAGTTGAGCATCGAGGTGCCGCCGGGCGGTACCCTCGAAGATACGGCACGGGTGTCCGGCGCGGCCGCCTCGCTCCTCCAGAAGTCGCCCGCGGTGACCGACGTGATCGAATTCGTCGGCAGCGACAGCGGCGAGATCCGCGAGGCACAACTATTCGTCGGTCTGGTGCCGCGCGCCGAGCGCAAACTCAGCCAGAAAGAATGGGAGCAGAGCATGATGCCCATCCTCAATCAGGTGCCCGACGGCCAAATCAATTTCTCCAACGGAGGCGGGCGCGACGTCGAATTTTACCTGGTTGGCGACGATCCGCCTGCGGTGGAGAAAGCCGGCCATCGATTGCTCGCCGAAATGCAGGGTTTGAGCGAAATTCGCGATCCGCGCATACGCGGCGACCTGCCGCGACCGGAGATCGTCGTGACGCCGCGCTTGGACATCGCCGCCCAACTGGGGGTCAGCGTGCAGAACATCAGTCAGACCATCCGCATTGCGACGCTCGGCGATCTGCCGCAAAACGGCGCGAAGTTTTCCCTGAGCGACCGACAGATCCCCATTCGCGTGAGCCTGTCCGAAAGCGCACGCCGTGACCTGTCGATATTGGAAAACCTACCCGTCCCCACTGCGGCGGGCGCCGTGGTCCCGTTGAAGTCGGTGGCCGATCTGAGTTTCGGTCAAGGCCCCTCCGTGGTGCGCCGCTACAATCAAAGTCGGCGCCTACGTTTCGAAGCGGATCTGAGCCCGGGGATCGAGCTTGGCCAGGGCACGAAGACCATTTATGCGCTGCCCGAATTGCAGCACCTGCCCGACGGAGTGCGTCTGGTGAAGGTCGGCAATGCGGAATTTTTCCAGGAGATGATGCAGAATTTCGCGCTCGCCATCGGCGCCGGCGTCCTGATGGTATTGGCGGTGTTGGTTTTGTTGTTCGCGCGCTTGTTTCAGCCCATCACCATTCTGTCGGCGCTGCCGCTGTCCGTCGGCGGTGCGGCGCTCGCCCTGCTGCTCACGAACAAGCCCTTTTCCATCGCAGTAGTGATCGGCCTCCTCATGCTCATGGGGATCGTTGCCAAGAATTCGATATTGCTGGTGGATTTCGCCATCGAAGAGATGCGCGCCGGCACGCCGCGCTTGCAGGCCATATTGGAATCCGGTCACAAGCGCGCGCGCCCCATTGTCATGACCACGGTGGCCATGGTCGCCGGCATGCTGCCGGTCGCCATCGGGTGGGGGGGCGACAGCGATTTTAGAGCGCCGATGGCAATCGCCGTCATCGGCGGATTGATCACGTCCACCTTGCTCACCTTGGTGATCGTGCCGGCGGTTTTCACCGTATTCGACGACCTTGAACGCTGGCTGGCGCCGAAGGCGGGTAAGCTGCTCGCCGAGCCGATCGGTTCGCTGAGCGGCACTATCGCCATTGGGGGGCCGGCGCGCCAGAATCAGGTGAAACTTGACGGTCATGCAGAGGTCTATAAGCCATGAACACTAAATCTTTGTTGAGCACGGCCATCGTAGCCGAAGGTACCTTGCCGCGTCGTTCGGTGGCGGACGGTCAATTTCTAAAGTCGACCGATCCGGCCATTTACGCCCTGACGGATTTTACACGCGAGCATCCGGTCACCGTCGATGCGGAGCGCCAGATCGACGATGCACTTAACGACATGATTCGACTGGGGGTACGAGCGCTGTTGGTCTACAAGGACCAGCGGATCGTCGGCTTGGTCACCTCATATGATATCCAGGGCGAGCGGCCCATTCAGTTTCTGCAATCCTCGAATTACGCCCACCATCGCGACATCCGGGTCGCCGACATCATGACGCCGTGGGCGCAGCTCAAGGCCCTGGATTGGGAGAGAATTCAGTCGGCGCAGGCCGGGGAACTCTTGGAGGTCTTGGAGGAAGCGGCCGCTACTCACTTGATCGTGCTGGAACACGATCGGGAACACGCCTCGGCCACCGTTCGGGCGTTGGTCTCGCGCGCGCGTCTGGCTCGTCAGCTGACGGGAGTGCGTCAGGCCGGTCACTGACCTTCATGAGCTCGGGCCGACCCCGGAACCGGCGGCTGTTGCCCGCATTGCTGTGCGCGGCAAGCCTGCTGGCCCGTTTCGCGGTGGCGGCCGAAGAGAAGCGTCTGTTCGTTTACAACTGGACCGACTTCATTGGTCCCGACACGATCTCCGGCTTCGAAAAACTGACCGGAATTAAGGTGGTGTACGACGTTTACGATGCCGAGGAAACCATGGAGGCCCGGCTCATGGCGGGCAGCTCGGGCTACGACGTCGTCAGCGCATCCACCGATTTCTTCAGCCGCGAAATCAAAGCCGGCGTTTATCTCCCGCTCGACAAGTCGAAGCTGTCCAATTGGCGGAATCTCGACCCTCACGTTCTCGCCATCCAGTCGGCCTACGATCCCGGCAACTCCCACGCGGTGCCGCATCTGCATTCAGTTAACGGTTTTGCCTATAACGTCGACGGCGCGGGCCCATGCTGTGGGAGTCGAGCTCAATCTGGCCTTTACCATGCCGCAGGAGGGAGCCAATCAAACCTTCACGTCCCTCCTCATTCCCGAGGGTGCCACTCATCCGGAAGCCGCCTATGCCTTCATCAATTACATCCTGCGACCGGACGTCATCGCGCAGATCAGCAACTCGATTTATTATGGCAATGACAACCTAGCGTCGCGCGGGATGGTCGATCCGCGTATTCTTAACGACGTAACTCTTTACCCGACCCCTGACATCGAGCGCCGGCTGTATCGATCGGCGGAGGTCAGTGCGGCGACCGAACGCATCCGGACGCGAACCTGGACCCGCATCAAGACGGCAACGTGATCTCGAGGAGCATATTGGTGGTCGGTACGAACGGCTCGTTGACGCTGCGCATCACGCCGCCCGATCGATTGTCGATCGACGACGGTGCCGGACGACACTGGGGAATTCATCCTTTGTGGCTTCGCGAGCGGTGCCCGGATGCACACAGCATGGACATGTCCACGGGTCAGCGCTTACAAGACCCCTCGGACTGGGACCTCGATCTTCGCTACGCCGCGTTGGCCGAGACCGGGCCGGGTGGATTTCACGTTCGCTTCAGCGACGGCCACGAAGCGGATTTTGCGACCGACCAGATTCTCGCCGAGGCTGCGTTACCACCCGGCGCCGACGCTACCCCGCCGGTCGAGTTGTGGACGGGCTCGCTGGGCACCCTGCCACGGGCAAACTGGCGGCCGACGCCCGGCGATGCGGAACTGCTGAGCTGGCTCGAGTCGTTTCTCCGTTTCGGCTTCCTGGTCTTCAGCGGCGTGCCCGCCGAGCATCATGAGGTGCTCAAGGCGGCTCTGCTGTTCGGTTTCGCGCGCGAGACCAACTTCGGCAAAGTCTTCGACGTACGGTCGATGCCGAATGCCACCGATCTGGCCTACACGCCGGTCAAACTCGACCCGCATACCGATAACCCGTATCGATCGCCGGTGCCCGGCGTTCAGCTGCTGCACTGTCTCGCGAACCGGACTACCGGCGGACTGTCGACGTTGGTCGATGGCTACGCCGTCGTGGCCGCGTTGCGGGAGCGCGACCCGGCGGCGCTGCGCATCTTGAGCTCGACGCCGGTGCGTTTTCGATATCGGGATGCAACGACCGAGCTGGTGGCGAGCGCACCCCTCATCGAGCTCGACGTCCTCGGACGGCCGAAGACCCTCCACTTCAGTCCACGGCTGGATTTCGTCCCGCTGGCACCGCCTCCCGACCTTGCCGCTTATTATCGCGCGCGTCAGGTGTTCGATCGTATGCTGCGCAGTGCGGAATTCGAAATTCGATTTCTACTCGAAACGGGCGATCTCGTGATGTTCGATAATTGTCGCTTGCTGCACGGGCGTACGGAATTCGATGGCCAAGAGGGGCTGCGGCATTTGCAGGGATGTTATATCGATATCGACGGGCCGCGCAGCCGGTACCGAGTCTTGTGCCGTCCATGAGCCGTCTGGTCAGTTTCCGGCGCATGGAAGACGGCACGCGCGAGGATTACCAATTATTGGATCGTGCCGAGCGCGACCATGCGCGCGGGCTGCCCGACACCATTCTCGACAGCCTGAGGAAGCTCGATCATTCGCTCGACGGCTACCCGGTGACTCGTCTTGGCCATTCGTTGCAGGTGGCCACCCGCGCGCTCAAGGATGGCGCCGATGACGAACTCGTGGTCGCGGCGCTGATGCACGACATCGGCGACGAGTTGGCACCCTACAATCACGCTGAAATCGCCGCGGCGATCCTTCGACCCTATGTGCGGGCCGAGGTCACCTGGATCGTCGCACAGCATGGTTTATTCCAGAACTATTACTACGTCCATCATCTCGGCGGCGATCGGAATGTACGCGATCGATTCCTGCATCATCCCTGGTACGAGGCCTGCAAGGACTTTTGCGCACGGTGGGATCAGTGCTCTTTCGATCCGGACTACGAGTGGGAGCCGCTGTCGACGTTCGAGCCGCTGGTACGCAACATTTTCACCCGCGCGCCGCACGACCCGCGCTACGTGACGACTACATGAGCCCCAGGCGTTGCCGTTCGGTCCGGCGCATGATGCCACCGGCCAACAGCACGCAGCCGCCCACGACGACGATGACGATGCTCGCGAGTGCGTTGACGTCGGGACTCACGCCGAGTTTGACCTCGGAGAAAATGACCATCGGTAAGGTGATGGCGCCGGGGCCGGAGACGAAGCTCGAGATCACCAAATCGTCGAGCGAAAGCGTAAAGCTCAACAGCCAGCTCGATGCGAGAGCGGGGGCGATCGAGTGCAGGGTGGTATCGAAAGGCCGTCTTGAGCGAATACAGGTAGGAAAGACCATAGACTGCATTCGTGAAGAGATATTTGAAATGTCCCAGATTCAGCGTCACGTGAACGTGCAAGTCGGGAGTCATCGAGACGAGATCGGAGAAGGGCGGCACGCGCACCGCGGTATCCGCAAGACTGATCTTCAGTGCGAAGGCGAATGGGACGAGGAAGAAGACCAGCAGATACAGCAGCGGCGGCAGGATGATGAGCCAGTGAGCGTATCGCGCCGTCGAACTGCCGTTTGCCGCTTGCATGACGAAATCGGTCTGGATTCACTTAGACTGACCGTTTTTCGCGCTTGCGATCCACGCGTCGAGTTTGCTCTCGAGCACTTGCATGGGCAGAGCACCGGAACCCAACACTTGGGAATGAAACGCGCGCACGTCGAAAGCGCGCCCCAGCTCGTGCTCGGCCCGGGTACGCAGACGCTGTATCGTCAGCTGCCCCACCTTGTAGGCGAGCGCCTGACTCGGGATGGCGATGTAACGCTCGACTTCGGCGGTCGCATCCGTGCGGCCCATCGCTGAATTGGCCAGCATGTAGTCGATCGCTCGATCGCGGCTCCAACTCTGCGCGTGAATGCCGGTGTCGACGACGAGACGCATGGCCCGCAGTAGCTCATCGTTCAAATGACCGTACAGTTGGTACGGATCGGTATACATGCCGAGCTCCGTGCCGAGACTCTCCGAGTACAGCGCCCAGCCTTCGACATACGCGGTGTTGCCGCCGAAACGCTGGAAGGCCGGCAACGCGGCATTTTCCTGTGCGAGGCTGATTTGGAAATGGTGGCCTGGTATGCCCTCGTGAAGGAACAACGTTTCGAAGCCCCAGGTGAACCGCGAGGGCAGGTCGTACGCGTCGTAATAGAACACACCGGGGCGTGAGCCGTCAGGCGTGCCCTGTTCGTAGGAGCCGGCGGCTTCGGTCTTCTCTTTGTAAGCCGGTACCGGACGAATGACGAGGGGAGATTTCGGGATCGATGCAAATTCCCTTGGAATTTGCGCGAGTACCTTCTTGTCGATGGCGACGAAGGCGTCGTGCATCGCCGCCGCGGAGGCAGGCGCGAACTTCGGGTCGGTGCGCATGACGTCGGCGAATTGCTGCAACGTGCCTTTGAAGCCCACGGTGGTTTGTACTTTCGCGATCTCATTGTGTATGCGGTCGACTTCCGTGAGTCCGAGCGCGTGAATGGCTTCCGGCGTCATCGCCGTGGTCGTCGAGCTCTCAACCAAGTAACGGTACAGGGCGGGGCCGCCCGGCATCTGACCAAGTCCCACGGAATCGCGCGCGCGGGGCAGATACGTGGTCTTGATGAAATCGCGCAGCCGTGTGTGCGCCGGAATGAGCCGCTGCCGGATGAAATCGGCGTAGGCGGCGCTGAGGCGTTTTTGCTCCGCGGGCGGGATCGAGGCGGGAAATTTTTCGATAGGCTTGTAAAAAATGGACGTCTCGACGCCTTGCGCTATCAGCGCGTCGAGCTGCCCGACCACGTTCGCCATGACCAGCTTGGGGTTGGTCACCCCATCGGCGATCCCCTCTTGCATGCGTTCGATGCAGCGATCGAGATAGACGATGTAGCCGGCGAGGCGCTTGAGGTTGTTGTCGTAGTCCGCGACCGTCTTGAAGGGCGCCGCGCCTTCGCCGGAGGATAGATCGGGAACGTACGTCTGTGCGCCCGAAAAGTGATCGATGGGACGTTCGATGCGGGTCTTGAGAAGTCCCGGATCCAGCGCTTTCAGATCGTCGCGCCGTTGAAATTCGAACACCTCCGCGGAGATGCGGTCCTCGGAACTCAAACCGCGGCGGTCGATGCGCGCCAGCGCCGCGAGGTCATCTATCGCCGACTGGCGCTCGGCGGCGAAATAGGCATCGGTGATGTAGTCGCCGAATTCGCTCGCATAGGTCAGATCACCGCGCAGCAGCGCGTCCAAGGGATTGCGCTTCAGATGCGCCGCGTCGCTGGCGGCAAACAGCGCGTGCAATCGTCCCGCAGGATCGCCGGGCGCGGCGGGGTCGTCGGCGGCAGCGCTCGCGGCACCGGGCGCCGATACCAGAATCGCATACGTCATCAGGATACAAGAAAGACGTACCACGTTGAGCATCCGCCACCTCCGCGAAATCATGATGATAACCCGGCGCGGCAAACTCGGAGGTCGATTCGACGCGGTCTTACGCGAAGCGATGCGGCGCATCGGCCACCGAGACCTCCGACGTGATCGGCGACAGGGGCACCATGTTCTCGGTGCCATAGGCGCGCAACTCATCCCCGAGCTGGCCCCACACCTTGGCTACCGACGCGGGAACGACGCCTCGCGGCGGTGCCAGGCCGACGAAGATGAAGCCGAAAGCGGTGTCGATGGGTACGCTTCGCAACCCGTGTTCGGAACATTAGAGCCCGGGAAAGCTTTCGCGAACCGGCGTACCGAGCAAACACGCTGTCGGCGCCCAAGTCAAACGTCTGGTAATCGCCCGCGGTCGGAATCGAATTGCCGTGGCAGACGATTTGCCAGCTCGGCAGGAGTATCCGTTCCCGCTCGAGCCGGGACACTTCCGGGTGATCGTACACCCAGCCCGGCAGCGCACGCGGCGCGCACGCAACGCATCGGGGATGTGCTCGAGATGTGCAACTCGGGTCGCTTGCAAAGCGTAAGCCGCATCAATTGTCGGGCGGACAGCGACAACGAGTTGCCTTGGCGCGTGCGCTGATCCGCCGCCCCAAAGTGCTGCTGCTCGACGAGCCGTTGAGTGCATTCGACAAAAAATTGCGGCAACAAACCCAGTTTGAGCTAATGAACATCCAATCTCAGGTGGGAATCACATTCGTCTTCGTAACTCACGATTAAGACGAAGCCATGGCGTTGTCCACCCGTATCGCCGTCATGTACCGGGGTCGGGTGGTGCAAACGGGAACTCCCGCCGACATCTACGAATTTCCGCAAAGCCGTTTCGTGGCAGATTCATCGGCACCACGAGTCTTTTCGAAGGCACGGTGCAGGGCGAAGCGGACGGCCGCGTGATCGTCCACAGCACCGAAGCGGGGGGCGAACTCATCGTCGACGACCTTGGGAGACTCGGGTCGCGTTGCGGCCCGAGAAGATCCCTTGAGTAAAGTCCCGCTCGAAAGCGAGCGTGGCAATCAAATCAAAGGGGTGGTCCGGGAGCTCGGTTACCTGGGCAACCGCTCCACCTATCGCATCAAAACCGCGACGGGCGAGGTTGGACGGCCGACAGCGCGGTGCTCCTCCACGAGTGAATGTCTATATATTATACTCGTGACAATACAAAGGTCGCGGGTTTGCGAGGATGCTATGCGGTCGGTAAGAACATTGGGGCTTTTGGGTACCGGCGTGATCGGCGCGGGGTGGGCGGCGCGGGCGCTGCATTTCGGCATCGACGTGGTGGCGGCCGATGTGAAACCCGAGATGGAGAGCCGCTTGACGGCGGCCATTGCCAACGCGGAGCCCGCCCTGGCGCGCTTGACCTTCGCGCCGCTGCCTACGAAGGGCACGTTGTCGTTCACGACCGACCTGAGGGAGATGGCCGCGCGGGTCGATTTCATTCAAGAAAACATCCCGGAGCGGCTGCCCCTGAAGCAGCAAATGCTCGCCGAGATGAGCCGCCATTCGGCATCCGACGTGATCATCGCGTCGAGTACTTCCGGGCTGACTCCCACCGATTTGCAACGCGACATGGTGTTCCCGGAACGATTTCTGGTCGCGCATCCGTTCAATCCGGTGTACCTGCTGCCCCTCGTGGAACTGGTCGGTGGCGCGCGAACCGCGTCGGCCAGCATCGACGCGGCGGCAGAGTTTCTGACTTACATCGGCATGCATGCGCTGCGCGTGCGGCGCGAAGTACCCGGTCATCTCACCGACCGATTGCAGGAAGCGATCTGGCGGGAGATCTTGCACATGGTCAACGAAGGGGTCGCCACCACGGGCGAATTGGACGACGCCATCATCTATGGTCCGGGATTGCGCTGGGCGGCGATGGGGACCAACCTGATTTACCATCTTGCCGGCGGCGAAGAGGGCATGCGTCACATGCTGGCGCAATTCGGGCCGGCGCTAAAGTGGCCGTGGACCAAGCTCGAGGCTCCCGAGTTGACCGATACGTTGATCGAGCGGATGGTCGAAGGGACGCAGGCGCAGGCCGGGGGTCGATCGATCCGCGAAATCGAGCGATTGCGCGACGATTACCTGGTCGCGATCCAGCAAGTGCTGCGTCAGTACGACATCGGTGCGGGGGCGACCCTGCGTGCGCTCGAAGTGCGCCTCGCTCGGGATGCCGCACGCACGGCAGCCCAGGGGTCGGCGCCGGCAGGCAGGTTGCTACCTCGTTTCGACGCGATCGTGCGGCCTGAATGGGTCGACTACAACAACCATTTGACCGACTTTCGGTACGGTCATTTATTTGCAGACGCGATGGATGCGCTGTACCGGCAAGTTGGCGTCGACGAAACCTACCGGCAGGAGGGGCGGATGTTTTACACGGTCGAGAGCCACATCCGGCATTTGCGCGAGACGAAAGTGGGGCAACCCGTGTATGTGACCACGCAGATACTGGAACTCGATGACAAACGCCTGCACGCGTTCCACAGATTGTACCGCGGCGGCGACGACGTGCTGCTGGCGACGGGCGATCAAATGCATCTTCACGTGGATACGGCGAAGGCGAAAGCGTCGCCGATGGAACCGGCAGTCCACGCGCGGCTGACCGCGGTGCAACGGGCGCATGCGGTACTGCCCGCGCCCGACGAAGTCGGTCGTGCCGTCGGCAGCCGGGCGAAAAGGTCGCGCTGAAATGCCCAAGATCGTCGATCACGCACAGCGGCGCGAGGAAATCGCGTTGGTCGCCTGTCAAGTCGTCGCGAGCCACGGGTTCGACCAGGCGACGATGGCGAGGATCGCGCGTGCGGCCGGCTACACCACGGGGATGGTCGCGCATTACTACGATTCCAAACAGGCGATCATCCTGGCCGCCCTGCGTTTGATGCTCCTGCGCATCGAGGAACGGCTCACCCGGAAGCCCGAGCGCGGAGCGGTGGATCTTCTTGGTGTGCTGTCGGAGATGCTCGCCGTCGACCCACAGCGCTGCACCGAATGTGCGTTTTGGTTGGCCTTCTGGGGTCAGGTATCCGCCGACAAAAAACTCAAACGGTTGAATGTGTGGGTGCATCGCGAATACATGCGTCTGTACGCTCGCTGCTTTGCGGTCAACTGGCCCGAGTGGTCCGGGTTACCGCCTAATACCCGCAACCAGGTGCTGCGCTCGGCGGCCACCTTCATCAACGGTTTGACCGCGAGCGCGGTGACCAGTCCGCGCGACTGGCCGGCGTCCCTCCAACTCGAGCAGCTGGGATTTCATTTGTCGTTGTTGCGGCGCTGGGCCAAATCTCAGCGTGCCAAAGCAGGCGTCCTGGGTAAGGATGGGTGATGGACTTTTCCTTGAGCGACGAGCAGCACCTGATCGTCAAGACGACGCGCGACTTCGTCGTCAACGAGTTGTATCCGCACGAGCAGGAAGTCGAAGAGACCGGCGTATTACGCGACGACCTGCACCGCGAATTGAAGGCCAAAGCCATCGACGCGGGACTTTATGCAGCCAATATGCCGGTGGACGTCGGCGGCGCGGGACTCGATACGGTAGCGTGGGTGCTGTACGAAAAGGAGCTCGGCCGTACCAACTATGCGCTGCATTATTCGTGCGTAGGCCGGCCTTCGAATATCCTGCTCGCCTGCGACGCAGATCAGCGATCGCGTTATCTTTTACCCACTGTGCGTGGCGAACGCACTGAATGCCTGGCCATGACCGAACCCGGTGCCGGCTCCGATCTGCGCGGCATGAGGACCTCGGCGGTGGCGTCGGGTGATGACTTCGTCATCAACGGCACCAAGCATTTCATCAGCCATGCCGATCGCTCGGATTACGTCATCTTGTTCGCGGTGACGGGCGAGGAAGCCGCCCCCGGCGGTCGCGGTTCACACAAGCTGATGACGGCATTCCTGATCGACGTCGGGCATCCCGGTTTCGCGATTCGTACCGGTTACAAAAACGTTTCCCACCGCGGCTACACGAACAGCATTCTCGAATTCACTGATTGCCGCGTGCCGAAGACGGCCATACTCGGCCAGCTGCATCGAGGTTTCGAGGTTGCCAACACCTGGTTGGGATCGACGCGGTTGCAGGTGGCCGCCACCTGTTTGGGCCGTGCGGATCGGGCACTCGAACTTTCGAAGCAGTGGGCGGTGGATCGCGTGCAGTTCGGGCAGAAAATCGGGAAATTCCAAGCGGTGGCCTTCAAATTAGCGGACATGGCCATCGAACTGCGAGCCGCTGAGTTGTTGGTGTTGGAAGCGGCCTGGAAAAGAGATCAGAAAATAGACCGCGACATGGATATGGCCATTGCCAAAGTCAAAGCGTCCGAGATGCTGGCGATGGTTGCGGACGAGGCTCTGCAAATTCACGGCGGGATGGGCTTGATGACCGACCTACCGCTGGAGCGCATTTGGCGCGATGCACGCATCGAACGCATCTGGGACGGCACCAGCGAAGTGCAGCGGCACATCATTTCTCGCAGCCTATTGCGTCCGCTGGGAGGTTAACGGTCGAAAGATTGGGTGTCGCCTGCCGAGGACGCGGTATTTTCTTACAGCAAAGCCCCCGTCGATGCAACAACATCATCTTCCTTGCAGGCTGCACAGCGCAGCAAAGGAATTTATGAACGATTCGGAAATAGTGCGTCTACGGCATTTGCGGGCATCGGCGCTGAAATTGCGGGCGCTCGCTGATGTGCTCAGCGGGGATCGAGCGGCAACCGGCGGGCCATTGCTCTCCCTGGTCGGGTGCGCGGCGTGGCGTTTGATACGCACGGTGTCGGGGCGATTACGTGCTCATCCATTCGCCGATTTTCAAAAAGACGCGAGTGCGGTGGCGATCGTTCGCTATGGTTTGATGGCGAAGGTCAGCGTGTTTTGGGTGGGCGGTCGGCTATCAGCCTCGATGCGGCTGGAAAAACGTTTGAAAGCGCTGGAGCGAGAGCTGGACGACGTGCGCGCCTTGACGTGGGCGGCAGACCTCAACGATGCATTCGGCCGATCTCAAAAGGAATTCAGGTGTCTGGTCAACGCCATACGACAGGCCGCAAGAGGCAACTCCGGAGTGTCGAGCGTAGCCCTGTCGGTTTGCGCGCGGGCGACCGGTGATGACTGGCCGTTTCTCACTTCCTAACCCGGCTGAAACAGCGACAAACATTCTATTTCCTGCGCCGTGCATGTCCGAATTATCTTACAACGACGTCGTCCACCGGCCGACCGTAATACGGTCTCCGGCGTTGCATAGTCCGAAGCGGTTGGGTTCCCTGAACGAGGAGCAATTATGGTCAAAAACGAAAGATATGACGAAGTGCTAAGCCCGCTGGCGTCGGCCGGTCGGCATGGCGAGGTTGCAACATGATGGGCGTCCGTAACGAAAGCATTCCCACCGCCCCGAGTCCGGAGCGTCCCCCGCTGGCGCCTCACGATCCGCCCGATCCGGCACCGCAGGCTTTGGCTTGGCGCCGTGCGCTCAAAGTGGTTGATACCCAATTCGCATGGACTGACCACGATCGGGCTCAAACCGGTCGGGGCGTGCGCTTCGTCGGCCAGAGTCGACGCGTAAACAATTTGGAACTCCTGTAGGGAAAAACAGGACGCGGTAAGCGGAGGTGGCCAGCATCTATACGCTGGCCAGCTCCTTGGCTTGGCTAAGCGTCGTCTCCAGCATGCCCATGTCGTAGGGCTTTGCCAGTAAGAGAACGTTGTTTCGGTCGCCGCCGAGGACGGCTTCCAAATTAAGCGTGCCGTAGCCGGAGGCAATGACCACCGGAAGTTTCGGATGACTCTTGAGTAAAACTTTCGCCAAGTCGATGCCCGACATTCCCGGGAGGCTCACATCGGTCATGACGGCATCGAACGAACGCTGAGTCATTTGTTGAACGGCGAGTTCAGCATCGGTTACGGCAACCACCTGGTGGCCCAACTCGGTAAGATACTCGACCGTTATCATCGCCACTTCAGGGCTGTCTTCGACCAGCAAGATTTCCATGCGCGCAGCTTGGACGTAAAACCGCTTGCTGGCTAGAAGTTTTAGGTGTCCGGGTCGGTCAGGTGCCCGTCCAGCGGGGTTTACGCTTTTCGGCAAAAGCTCGCGCACCTTCCTTGAGGTCCGCCGAGCGAATGACGCGCTGCGCAAGATCGGCGCCGTCATGGAGTTCGAAAGCGGCATGTTCCGGTACCATTTCGGAGAGTCGTAGGAGCTGCTTGATCGCCGGAAACAAGAGCGGCGGACCGTCGGCCAAGCGGCGCGCGATCTCACGCGCCTTGATCATCCCCTGACCTTGCGGTACGACGTGGTTGGCCAGTCCCCAATGCTTGGCCTCGGCGGCGTCCATCCAGCGCCCCGTCAGCAGGAATTCGACCGCTACATGATACGGAATCCGGCGCCGTAACTTGACCGTCCCGGCATCCGGGAGCACCCCCACATTGATTTCGGGCAACGCGAATTTCGCGTGCTCTTCCATGACGATGAGATCGGTTCCCAGGACGATTTCGAAACCGCCGCCGCAGGCGATGCCGTTGACGGCTGAAATGATGGGTTTATTGAGGTTGCGTGGGTAATTCAAGCCGCCAAAGCCGCCGACCCCCCAATCCGCATCGGACGGTTCGCCATCGGCGGCCGCCTTGAGATCCCAGCCTGCCGAAAAAAACCGCTCTCCCGCGCCGGTGATGATGGCGATTTTCAAAGCCGGGTCATCGCGGAACGAGGTGAATACGTCGTTCAAGCGCCGGCTCGCCGCCACATCGATGGCATTCGCCTTCGGTCTATCGATGGTCACTTCCAAAATGTCGCCGAGCGCGACCGCCGTGACTCCGTCGGACATGTTATTTGCCTCGTTTCATTCCTCAACAGTGTAGGCGAATCATCGCATCGACGGCGACCACTCCCTTGCCGGCAGGACGTACGATGAGGGGATTTACGTCTATTTCGACCAGCCGGGATCGATTCGCCGTCGCGTATTGGCCGATTGCGACTATCGTTTGTACCAACGCGTCGATATCCCCCGCGGGTCGGCCGCGGAATCCTTTCAGCAACTTGCTGGATGCAAGGCGCTGTAATGCCGCGCCGATCGACTCCCGCGTCCAAGGCGGCAGTAACGTCACGCTATCCGCCAAAAGCTCGGTCAACACGCCGCCGGCCCCCACGACGAGTACCTGACCGAATTGCCGATCGACGACCACGCCGACCAGGATTTCGGCGATGCCGTCCGTGATCATTTCTTCGACCAACAGCAGGTCCGACAGAGCCGCCAACTGCGCCGCGGCCGCGCCGGCCTCCGCCTGCGACCGCACGTTGAGGACGACGCCGCCCTGTTCGGTTTTATGTGCCAACGCCGAACTCACGGCTTTGATGACCACGGGAAAACCCAAGGCAACGGCCGCTGCGGCGGTAGCCTCGATGCGAATCGCACGCCCGCGCGGTACGGTGACGCCGGCCGCGGCCAGTACGAGCTTTCCCTCGACCTCGTTCAGCGTTCTGACCGCGACGACGGCAGACGGGCGGCCGATGATGGCCGGCAGCTGCAGTTTCAGATAAGCGGGGGACAGCCAGGACCTACCGGCACGATCGGCAAGCGCCAAGGCCTCGAGGGCTTCGCGCTGTCCCTGCAAGGGAACGACACCGGCCGCAAAGCAGCGCACACGGATTTTCTCGCTGAGGGTCTCCGGCAGGGAGGCGATCAGCACGGCGCGAGCGGTGACGCCCGACGCGGCATCGCCGCGCGCAGTGGCGCCCCGCGCAACGGCACCGCGCGCAGCGGCAAGGAATTCATCGATGACCACATCATACGCCGTGACGTCGCACGCTTTTTCGGGAGGTCGATCCAGCATGAAAGCCACAGTGTCGAAGCCGGCAGCGAATACCGCGTCAAAAACGCGACCCAGCGCGGGCGGATCGAACCAGAGATAGGTATGAAAATCGAAGGGATTCGCGATCGCGACCCGGTCGCCCAATTGCAGGCGTAACGTAGCCACCGACTCGACGGGAAAGGCGGCAAACTCGAGATCGAGCGCACGCGCCACATCGGCCGTCATCGCCATGTCGCCGCCGGATGCACCCATGACGACTATCTTGCGTCCGCCGAGAACGCCGCCGGTATGCAGCACCTTCAAGATTTCGCACAAGGTGGCGAGCGTGTCGCAGCGCGCGATGCCCGCCTGCTCGCAGAAGGCGTCGAAAACCGCATCTTCGCCGGCCAAGGCACCCGTGTGGCTGTGGGCGGTACGGGCCGCTGCGGCGGTGCGACCTGCTTTGACGATGGCGATCGGCTTGCCGACGGCGCGCGCCCGGGCAATCGCCCGCGCGAAGGCGTCGGCGTCTTTGACGCCCTCAAGATACAGACCGAACGCCGTGATGCGCGGATCGTCGCAGAGCGTCTCGATGAGATCCTCAACCGCCAGACAAGTCTGATTGCCCACCGTGAAAATGCCACCGATGGGCACCGATCGGCGGTTGAACATCAGCGTCAGCGCGATGGTGCCGCTTTGGCAGATGAGCGCCACGCCGCTCGTCACGGTCGCACCGACGACCTGGTCGGGCAGCAGCGCGACGCGGTCGAAAAAATTGACGAAGCCGTAACAGTTCGGTCCGAAGAACGGCAACGCGCCGGCAGCTTGCGACAGTTCGTGCGTGAGGCGAAGGCCGAGATCCGTGCCGGTTTCGGAAAAACCGGCCGTGAAACAGACGAAGCCGCCGGCGCCGCGGGCGGCCAGCGCCCTGGCGACGCTGCAGACTTCCCGATTCGGAACGGCGATGAACGCCGCATCCGGTGGTTCGGGTAGCTCCTCGACGGTACGATAATAGGGGATCGCGGCAGTGGACGTTCGGGTCGGATGCACGCGCCGGATCGTGCCTTGATAGCCGAGCGCTGCGTTGCCGTCGGCCACGGCGTCGGTCCAAGCGCTCGCGCCGATCAGCGCAATGCTGCGGGGCGCGATGAGTCGCTGAAGATCGGCCGGCATGCGGTTCAGAGCTGCAGCTTGTCCCGTGCTTGCGCAGCGCTCAGCACGCGCGCGCCCATGGCTTCTATCAGCGTGCGGGCCTTCTCGACCAGCTGCGCGTTGCTGGCGTATACGCCCTTGCTCAAATACAGATTATCTTCCAGTCCGACGCGCACGTTGCCGCCGGCCAGCACCGATTGGGCGACCCATGGCATCTGCATCCGGCTGATGGCAAAGGTGCCCCAATTGCACGCCTCCGGCAGCGTGTTGACCATGGCCAGGAGGTGTCCGATATCCGCGGGCATGCCCCATGGGATTCCCATGCACAGTTGAATCAATGCAGGTCCGGTGAGTAATCCCTCCTTGATGAGCTGCTTGACGAACCAGAGGTTGCCCGTATCGAACACTTCCAATTCCGGCTTGACGCCCAGGTCTCTGGCGATCGCCGCACCCTGGCGCAGGTAGTTGGGCGTCGATACGTAGGCACGATTGCCGTCGCCGAAATTCAGACTTCCGCAGTCGAGCGTGGCGATGTCGGGCCGATACAGACCCTCCTGGCATAAATCGATCACGTGCCGCATGCGGTCTTCCTGCGTGACGAAATCGCTGCCCGCGGCGGGTGTATCCTGCAAGCCGTTCGCACCGATCACGATGTAGCCGCCCATGCCGCAAGTCAGGTTGACGATCACGTCGACGCCGCTTTCGCGAATGCGTTTGACGACTTCGCGATAATGGCGGGTTTCCATGCTGAAAGCGCCGGTATCCGGATCGCGTACGTGGATGTGCACGATGGCCGCACCCGCTCGCGCGGCGGCAATCGCCGTGTCTGCGATTTCGGCCGGGGTGACCGCGCAGTGCGGACTTTTGGTGACTTTCGTGTCATCGCCGGTGACCGCGCAGGAAATGATGACGTCGTAGTTCATGGCGAGTCCTTGAGCCACGCATCGGTGGCCGGCGACAACTATATTATTGTTATAGTAATATTTACGGCGAAGCGCGGCAACCGACCGACTGACCGACCAATCATCTGGAGCATAAAGGCATGAACATCAAGGGTGCGCTATCGAGCTTGGTCTTCGTTGGCATGGCCGTCGCGTGTAGTCGTCAGCCGGTGGCCGGTCCGACCTCCGCCGCGCCGCAGCTCGCGCCGGCGGCGGCAGTCGCGTCACCCCCCGCGCTCGTCTCGGGCATCGATCTGCAATATATCGACGACTCGATCCGCCCGCAGGACGACTTCTACAAACACGTCAACGGTAAGTGGCTGGCGACGACCGAGATTCCCGCCGACAAGGGCCGCTACGGTTCATTCGACGAACTGCACGATCAAGCGCAGGCCCAAGTGCGCGCCATCGTGGATGGCTTGCAGACGTCGACCGATCCCGGCGCGCCGAATCAACGCAAGATCGCCGATTTATATGCAAGCTTCATGGACGAGGCGGGCGTCGAAGCTGCCGGACTGAAGCCACTGGCGGA
>CAZZXZ010000073.1:0-17815 GCA_964658135.1 uncultured Acetobacteraceae bacterium
AGTTGAAAGAAAAGGGGGTTGCTGCTACCCTTGCCGCCCTTTCGCGGGAGATAGCGGAGCGAGACGAGCGCGATACGACGCGCAGTGCCTCCCCGCTCTTCGCAAGTGACGATGCCGTATTGCTCGATACGAGCGGAATACCGGTCGATTCAGTGGTGAGGCGCGTGCTCGACATAGTCCGTGAGCGATTGTCGGTTTGAGCACACGCCTAGGTTTATTGGCGGCTTTCAAGGAACGAGCGCCGTTTTTTTGGGTAACCCCATAAGCACATAGGACCCGTGCTAGGGAATAGTTTAAGAGAAAACATGACAGAAAGTTTTGCGGAACTGTTCGAACAGAGCATCGCGAGCCAGCGCATTCGTCCTGGCACCATCCTCAACGGCTTGATCGTCGAAGTCGGCCAAGATTACGTCATCGTCAACGTTGGATTGAAGTCAGAGGCCGTCATCCCGGCCGACCAATTCAAGAACGAGAAAGGCGAGATCGAAGTCGTCGTCGGCGAGACCGTCGAGGTGGCCTTGGACAGCGTGGAGGATGGTTCGGGGGAAACCCGACTGTCGCGCGAGAAGGCCAAGCGGGCCCGCACGTGGACGCGGCTCGAGACGGCATTCGAGAAGCAAGAAGTGGTCATCGGCATCATCACCGGCCGCGTCAAAGGCGGTTTTACGGTCGAAATCGACAATGTCCGCGCATTTTTGCCGGGCTCGCTGGTCGATGTGCGTCCGGTACGCGACCCGTCGTATCTTGAAAACAAGCCGCTCGAATTCAAGGTCATCAAGCTCGATCAGAAGCGTAACAACGTCGTCGTATCGCGACGCGCCGTGGTCGAACAAGAGTACAGCGCCGAACGCTCCGCGCTGCTCGACAATCTGCAAGAGGGTGCGGCAGTCAAGGGCGTCGTCAAGAATCTCACCGATTATGGTGCGTTCGTCGACTTGGGCGGCATCGATGGTTTGCTGCACATCACCGACATGGCCTGGAAGCGCGTCAAGCATCCTTCCGAAGTGGTCAAGGTGGGCGAGGAAATCGACGTGCGTATCTTGAAGTTCGACCGCGAACGTCAGCGCGTCTCGCTCGGTCTCAAACAACTGGGCGCGGATCCTTGGCAAAACATCGCGCGGCGTTACCCTGCGAACACGCGGTTGTTCGGCAAGGTCACCAACATCGCCGACTATGGCTGCTTCGTGGAAATCGAGGAGGGCGTGGAAGGCTTGGTGCACGTCTCTGAAATGGATTGGACCAACAAGAACGTCAATCCGGCCAAGGTCGTTCACGTCGGTCAGGAAGTCGAAGTCATGGTTCTCGACATCGACGAAGAGCGGCGCCGCATCAGCCTGGGCGTCAAGCAGTGCAAAGCCAACCCGTGGAAGGATTTCGCCGAAAACTACAATCGGGGCGACAAGGTCAGTGGACAGATCAAGTCCATCACCGATTTCGGAATCTTCATCGGGCTTGCCGGCGGCATCGACGGCTTGGTCCATCTGTCCGACATTTCCTGGGACATGCCGGGCGAAGAAGCGGTGCGCAGCTATCAAAAGGCTCAGCAGGTCGACGCGATGGTCTTGTCGATCGATCCGGAGCGCGAGCGCATCAGCCTGGGCGTGAAACAGCTTGCGAAGGATCCGTTCTCCGCTTATATCGCAGAGCACCCAAAGGGCAGCATCGTCACCGGTGTGGTGCGCGAAGTGGATGCCAAGGGTGCGGTCATCGATCTCGGCAATGGTGTGGACGGCCAGCTACGCGCCTCGGAATTGTCGCGGGATCGCGTGGAAGACGCTCGATTGTTCCTGAAAGTCGGTCAGGACGTGGAAGCTCGGTTCACCGGCGTGGATCGCAAGGGCCGCAGCATTTCGCTGTCGGTCAAGGCGAAGGATATCCACGAGGAACAGGAAGCCATGCAGAACTACCGAACTGATTCGCCGACCGGAACCAGTTTGGGAGACCTTCTGAAAGAACAGATCTCCGGGCAGGATTGAGGAGAAATTGACCCAGCGTGGCGGCTGACCGCCGCCACGCTTAGGTATGCGCCATGTCCAGTGATTCGCACGGTTCGATAATGACGAAATCCGAACTCATCGAGATCATTTCGGCAAAGCAGAAACATCTACCAGCGAAAGACGTCGAATTGGCCGTTAAGCAGCTGTTGGAAATCATGAGTGATGCACTCGCCACCGGCGAACGCATCGAGATTCGCGGCTTCGGCAGTTTTTCATTGCATTTTCGTCCGCCGCGGCAGGGCCGCAATCCGAAAACCGGCGAAGCGGTGGCGCTGGCGGGAAAACACGTCCCGCACTTCAAGCCAGGTAAGGATCTTCGCGAGCGTGTCAATGACGGCACGGATCAGCCGATTCGCGACTGACCCGCATTGCCCAGCGCGTCACAGTTGAGATAATTTTGCGCGCTACCCTATCGGTCCTCGGCCTCGAATCCGCTATCATTTGACCATGTCACATCAAGCCATCAAAACTGCCGTATTTCCCGTCGCCGGGCGCGGCACCCGATTTCTTCCCGCCACGAAAGCCAGCCCGAAAGAAATGCTGCCGATCGTCGACAAGCCGCTGATCCAGTATGCGGCGGACGAGGCGTTGTCGGCGGGTGCGGATACCTTGGTCTTCGTCACCGGCAGTTCCAAGCGGTCCATCGAGGACCATTTCGACAGCGACCCGGAACTCGAAGCCACCTTGCAGGCGCAGGGCAAACAGGAATTGCTGGAGGCGCTGCATGGCATCTTGCCGAGCTGGGCTTCCTGCGTCTATATCCGGCAGTCGGCGCCGCTCGGTCTGGGCCACGCCGTGCTGTGCGCGCGCCCCGTGGTCGGCAACGCGCCGTTCATGGTTCATCTTGCCGATGACCTGATCGATGCGTCGGTCTCTTGCTTGAAGCAGATGACGGCCGTCCACGCGAAATACGGCGGCAGCATATTGGGCGTGCAGAACGTACCCAAGCAGGACACCGACAAGTACGGCATCGTATCGCTGGAGCGCGAAATCGAGCCGCGGTTGGGTCAAATGTCCCAGATTGTCGAGAAACCGAAACCCGACAAGGCGGCCTCGACGTTGGCGGTGGTCGGTCGCTACGTGCTGTCGGGCTCGATCTTCGAGGATCTGGCAAAAATAGGCAAAGGCGCCGGTGGAGAAATCCAGCTCACCGACGGCATCGCGCGGCTGATGCAGCGAGAACCCGTGTACGCGTTCGAGTTCGAGGGTAAGCGCTACGATTGCGGCAGTAAATTGGGCTATCTCCAGGCGACCGTGGAATACGGCCTCAAGCATCCAAAACTCGGCGCGGATTTCACCGCCTATTTACGCACCTTGACCGGCACGCTTTAAATTCCGGCCGCTTCGGGCGCGAGCGTGCGTCGATAAAACTCCACCAGCCGCGCGGCATAGTCGCGCGGCGCCGTGATGGAGTAATCGGCATGATGGGCACCATGCACGATGTACAACTCCTTGGGATTGCCCGCGGCGTCGAACAACTGACGCGACATCCACTCCGGCACTAAGCCATCTCGATCGCCGTTCACGATCAGTAAGTGGCGAGGAGCGATCCGCCCGATGACGTCCTTGGGTGTCATGTCCAAAGGCGTGCCGGCAACGCGCAATGCCCAATAGCACGGTAGTTGACTAAGCAGACCCCAGCGACTCGTCGCCAGCCAATTGAGTTCTACGACGTCGGTCGGCGCGGCGGCGAGAGTCACCGCCTCGATCCGTGGGTCGAGCACCGCGGCCTGCGTCAGCACGTAAGCACCCATCGACATGCCGAAGGCGCCGATGCGATGCGGATCCACCTCGGCACGATGCGTCAACCACTCGACCGCGGTGCCGATCGCGCGCCGTTCCGGAACCCCCCACATCGTCCTGCCGCCGCTGGCACCCTGACCCGGCAAATCCAAGGCCAGCACGCCAAAACCAGCAGCCGCCAGCACACGGGTTTCGAACAGCAGGGACGAGCGTTCGGAGCCGGTGCCGTGCACCAAGACGATGGCGGCACGGGTGTCGCGCGGCGGGGCGTACCACGCCATGACCGTAGGTTCGCCCGGCGCCGTCAACGAGATCTCGCGCAAACCGGCAATCCCGGTTTTTTCGGGATGCCGTGCGATGTCGGTGGGAGGATTGCGCACGTAGTCGGACCGCTCGTCCCAATAACTGCGCGCGGCGATCCACACCATGACACCGAGAATGAACACGGCGCCCAACGCGAGCCAGGTCGATGGGCTGTCGAGTGCCGGCCTCAACATGCGGCTCCGCTCCTAGTTGAAGCGACCCCGTTGTTGCTGCCCCTGACCGCGGCCGCCCGACGCCGGCCCGCGCCGCGCGTCGCGACGGTCTGCTCCCCCACGGTTGCCATGCGAATTGCCGTTGTGAGGGCGCGCTTGGCCCTGCGGCGCATGACCCTCTCGGTGACCTTGACCCGCAGGCTGCGGCGCCGATTCGAGGATCTTGAACGGTGGGGTCTGCACCACCGGAATCGTCCGGCGCAACACGCGTTCGATGTCGCGCAGCAGCCCGGTTTCATCGCCCGACACCAAGGATACCGCTTCGCCGGCGGCGCCGGCTCGGCCGGTGCGGCCGATGCGATGCACGTAGTCTTCAGGCACGTTGGGCAACTCGTAGTTGACGACCTGCGGCAGTTCCTTGATGTCGAGTCCGCGCGCGGCGACTTCCGTGGCCACCAAGGCGGTGATCTGCCCGCGCTTGAACATGTCGAGCGCCTTGACCCGCGCCGCCTGGCTCTTGTTGCCGTGAATGGCCGCCGCTTTGATGCCGGCGCCTTCCAGTTGTTGGGTCAAGCGGTTCGCACCATGCTTGGTGCGCGTGAACACCAGTACCTGATGCCATTGACCCTCTTGGATCAAATGCACGAGTAGATGGCGCTTCTGTTCCTTCTGAACCCGGTAGGCACACTGTTCGACGAGTTCGATGGCGGCGTTGCGCGGTGCGACCTGGATGGATAGAGGCTCGTGCAGCAGGCGCTCCGCGAGTCCGCGGATGTCGTCCGAATAAGTGGCGGAGAACAGCAGATTCTGCCGCTTCTGCGGCAAGAGGCGGATGATCTTGCGGATGTCGTTGATGAAGCCCATGTCGAGCATGCGATCGGCTTCGTCGAGGACCAGCACCTGGATCTTCGATAAATCCACGCAACGCTGTTGCGCCAGATCGAGCAGGCGGCCGGGTGTCGCCACCAAGACGTCGCAGCCGCTGCGCAGATTGCTGATCTGCGGGTTGATGCTGACACCCCCGAAGACCTGGTAAGTGTGCAACTGCAGATACTTGCCGTAATTGCGCGCACTCTCGGCGACTTGGGCGGCGAGTTCGCGGGTGGGCGTCAGCACGAGCGCACGCGGTGCCCGGCTGGTACCGTGCGCGGTATCGGCCGCCAAACGTTGTAAAATAGGAAGTACGAAACCGGCGGTTTTGCCGGTGCCGGTTTGCGCACCTGCCAACACGTCGCGGCCGGACAGTACGGCCGGAATGGCCTGGGCTTGAATCGGGGAGGGAGTGTCGTAGCCTTTATCGGCGACAGCACGCAGCAATTCGGGCAATAGCCCGAGATCGGAAAATGACATTAAGATCCTTTGGAGAATTTGGACTCGCACGACAGAGCATCAAGCTCTGCAGCGGTCAGCAGCGAGGGAGGTAAATAAACGGAGTGCGTCGAGGACGGACCGCGAGCTAAAGGTGGCACTGACCGAGCACCGACCTGACTTAGCTGTCGCACTGTACCGTGAAGTCGGGCCCGCGTCCAGCACGCGGCACGTTTACAGAGCCGCCGCTTTCAAATACGGCCGCCATCCGCCGTAACTGCTGATGTCGGCTGCGCCCTCGGCCGCCGCGCCTTCGCAGATAAATCCCGTCACGAGGGCTCCGGTACTCAACTCCACCTTGCCGAGTCCGAGCGGTGCCGGAATGGCGGCGAGAAAACCGCCCACCTGCTCGACCGGCAGCGCCCACACTTCCAGATCGATGGCTTCACCATCCTGGTTCACGCGAATCAGACCGGGCCGTCGCGGCGGGCCGCCGGGTAGACAAAACAAACGATAATGCGCCGCGGTGCGGGTGACTTCGAGCAGATAACCACCGCGCTCGCGCAGCTGATGATTGAGCGGCAGTCCCTCCATATGGGCACCGCACACGGCGAGGCCCACATAACCGGCTTTCAAGTGCGTCCGCGCCGATTCCATGGCCGGCAAACGTTCGGTCGACGCGCCCACCGTGGTCACGCACGCGCGCTGTAAACGCCCCGCCAGGTGCAGTAGTTCGTCGTCCGCACCGGTGGGACCGACCAGCGTCACGCCGAACGGCATCCCGTCGGCGCGAAAGCCGGCCGGTACGGCGACGCCTGACAGGTCGAACAAGTTCATGAAGTTGGTGTAGTAACCAAGATTGTTGTTGAGTTTGAGCGGATCGGCTTCGACCGCACGCACCGTGTAGATGGTGCCCGCCGTGGGTGTAACCAAAAAATCCATGCCGGCCCAGCACGCCTCGCTGCGCCGCTTCAGCTCGCGCAGGGTGTATTCGCCCTGGAACGCCGCCGCGGCGCTCGGTTTTTTGCCGGCCTCGATGATCTGGCGCGTTACGGGATGAAAAGCGGCGGGATGGGATTCTAAAAAATCTCCCACGGCCGCATAGCGTTCGGCGATCCACGGTCCCTCGTACAGCAGACGCGCCGCTTCCAAAAAGGGTGCGATATCGGTCTCCACGGCCACGGCGCCCAAGCCTGCCAGCATCGACAAGGCGCGGTCGAACAGTCGTGGGTACTCGGTATCGCCAAAAAACTGCAACTGATCGCGCCGCGGCACCCCACAGCGCAAGCCGGCCAGCGCGCGGGATTTGACGGTACGCGAATACGCGTCCGCGGCGTCGAACTGGGCGGCGACGTCAAGCACGGTCGCCGCATCTTCCGCCGTGAGCGCGAAGATCGACACGCAGTCCAAGGATCGGCACGCCGGCACGATGCCGCGGGTACTGATGCGTCCGATGCTGGGTTTCATGCCGATGAGGTTGTTGAACGCGGCCGGCACCCGACCGGAGCCGGCCGTGTCGGTGCCGAGCGAGAAGCTGGCCAGACCGCTGGCCACGGCTACCGCCGACCCGGAACTCGAGCCTCCGGATATGTACTCCGGATTGAAACTGTTGCGGCACGCTCCATAAGGCGAGCGAACCCCCACCAAGCCCGTGGCGAATTGGTCCAAATTGGTTTTGCCGAGCGGGACCGCGCCCGCGGCGATCAGCTTTTGCACTACCGTGGCCGATTGCTTGGGTAGGTAGGCATAGTCGGGACAGCCCGCCGAGGTGGGTAGGCCCACCAGATCGATGTTGTCCTTGATGACGAAGGGAATCCCGTACAAAGGCAGTGAGTCGAGCGTGCCCGGGTCGAGTGCAGCGACATAGTCCATGACTTGTTCGCGGGACAGCCGGCTAACCCACACGTTGTGCGCGTCCATGCCGCGAGACTCATCCAGCAAACGGTCGATCACGGCCTGCGGCGTTGCATGCCCCGAGCGATACAATTGGCGAAGATTCGGGATGAGCAGGCTCTGGGTGGTCGTCATGGTGCTCATCATAGAAGGCCGCCGCGAACAACGCGCGGCGCAATGCGCCCGCACGGAAGGTTGACAGCGGGGCGCCGAACATGAGATTGATTGCGGCGTAACATCAATGTGCGTCTAGGGTTCCGTCCTGCCCGTCAGGAGTCTGGTCCGAGAGAGGCAGTCCTTGGAATCGAGAAAGATTCGAAGGATACACGGCGGGATAAAAGCCCGGGAGACAGGATCGAGGACTCTACGCTCCTCGGGATGGTCTGCCCGCATGGGAAAATCCCGATACCTGCGCCGAGCTTCCTTGAAGTTGGGGCGGCTTCGCCCCGTGCCTTGTCAAGGAGCATTCGTCACGATGGAAACCGATTCGTTTTATGAAACCGTCATCGAGGGCGGCAAGCATTGGTCGCTTACGGTCGGCGCGGGCACCTCGCTGCGGCTGACCGACAGCGACGGCGGCGCGAATTGCGGGATGCTGTTCTACAACCCGCAGAACACCTTGGAGCGCTACAACGCGCCCGATACGCTGAAATGCCAACATACCTTCAAACTGACTCGGGGACACTGCCTGTATTCGGACATGGGCCGGATATTTTGTTCGATCATCGAAGATACCCACGGCTGGCACGACACGGTGTGCGGAAATTCGACGCGGCGTCTGGTGACGCAGCGCTGGGGCGAGCGTAGCTATCAGCAGTATCGTAATGCCTGGACCCAGAACGGGCACGATGCTTTCTTGGTGGAAGCCGGCAAGTACGGTCTGGGGCGACGGGATCTGGTCGCCAACGTGAATTGGTTCAGCAAGGTGGCGGCCGCCGAGGACGGCGCGCTCAGCTTCGACGTCGGTCACCCAAAACCGGGTACATACGTCGATTTGCGTTTCGAGATGGATACGCTGGTGTTATTACACACCTGCCCGCACCCGTTGAATCCCGCTGCCGACTATCCGCGTCAAGCGGTGCGCGTGCGCTTGGGCCGGTCGGCGCCGCTCGCCGCGGACGACGTCTGTCTGAATTCGCGGCCGGAGAATCGCCGTGGTTTCGCGAATACACGGCTGCACCGCAGTGGCCTGGGTACCGGGAACGGTGCGTCGTGAAACAGCGCAGTGAACTTGCCGTGCGCGACGCCGTGTTCTCGTACGTGATACCGGCCGGCGATTATTGGCTCGATACCGTGCGCTGCGGCCAACGCTTGCGCATCGTCGACGTCGACGGCAATCAAGCCGCCGACACGTTGTTCTTCAATGCGGCCGATGTGGCCGATCGCTACAGCGCGGTGGACACGATTCGTGAGCAGGGCAACGTGTATTTGAGTTGCGGTTCCCGCTTGCTGTCCACCGCGGGCCACGTGCTGATGGAAATCGTCGCCGATACCGTCGGTCGTCACGACACGCTGGGGGGTGCGTGCGCCGCGGAATCGAATTCGGTGCGCTACGATCTGGAAAAACGCACCATGCATTCCTGCCGCGACAGCTATTTGTTGGCGCTCGCCGAACACGATGCGCTCGGCTTGGGCAAGCGCGATCTGAGCCACAACATCAATTTTTTCATGAACGTGCCGGTGACGACCGACGGCGGACTGACGTTCGCGGACGGCTTGAGCGGACCGGGCGAGTACGTCGAGATGTGTGCGGCGATGGACGTGATCGTCTTGATCTCGAACTGCCCGCAACTCAATAACCCGTGCAACGCCTACAACCCGACGCCGTTGCAAGTGCTGATCTGGAACCCCGATGTTCCCTAAGGTGTTGGTGGCGAATCGCGGCGAAATCGCCTGCCGCATCCTGCGCACGTTGAAGCGATTGCACATCGCCTCGGTCGCCGTGTATTCGGATGCAGATCGCTATGCCGCGCACGTGACGCAGGCGGACGAATCGGTACGTCTGGGGCCCGCTCCGGCGACCGAGAGTTATCTATGCGCGGAGGCGCTGCTCGCGGCAGCGCGGGCCACGGGCGCGGCGGCCATTCATCCTGGCTACGGTTTCCTCAGCGAGAATGCCGATTTTGCGGCGGCGTGCGCGGCGGCCGGTGTGGTGTTCATCGGGCCGACGCCCGCCCAGATGCGTCAGTTCGGTCTCAAACATCTGGCGCGGGACGTCGCAGCCGATCAGGGCGTCGCTCTGTTGCCGGGCAGCGCCCTGTTGGCCGACGCCGCGGCGGCGCGACTCGAAGCGGCCCGCATCGGCTATCCGCTGATGCTGAAAAGTACGGCTGGCGGCGGCGGCATCGGCATGCAGTTGGTGCGTCGTGACGCGCAACTCGCCGATGCGTTCGCGGCCGTCGAGCGGCTCGCCGCCAAGAATTTCGGCCGTGGCGGCGTGTTTCTCGAGAAGTACATCGAGCGGGCGCGGCACATCGAGGTGCAGATCTTCGGCGACGGCGCCGGGCGGGTCGTTGCGCTGGGGGAACGCGATTGCTCCACGCAGCGCCGTAATCAAAAAATCATCGAGGAAACACCGGCTCCGGGCTTGTCCGCGCAAGTTCGTTCGGCGTTGCAGTCGGCGGCCGTACGCCTGGCACAGGCCGTCGACTATCAATCGGCGGGCACGGTGGAATTCGTCTACGACGTCGCCGACGAGCAGTTTTATTTCCTCGAAGTCAACACGCGCTTGCAGGTGGAGCATGGCGTGACCGAGGAAGTCTTCGGGATCGACCTGGTGGAATGGATGGTGCGGCAGGCGGCCGGCGAGACCCTGGCGCTGACGGTGCCCCCGGCGCACGGCGCGTCCATTCAGGTTCGCGTCTATGCGGAAGATCCGCAGCGTGAGTTCCGACCTTCGGCCGGCGTGATTACGCAGGCCCGCTTCGCGCCGCACGCCCGCATCGAAACGTGGGTAGCCGACGGCACGGAGGTCACCCCGTATTACGATCCGTTGCTCGCGAAGATCATCACCGTGGGGCGCGACCGTGCGCAAGCGCTCGAGCGACTGCGCACCGCGTTGGCCGCCACCCGGATAGCGGGAATAGAGACCAATCTGGATTACCTGCGGGGTGTGGTTGCAGCGCCGCTGTTTGCCGGCGCAGGCATGACGACGCGTGCGCTCGAGTCGTGGCACTTCACGCCGCGCAGCGTCGAGGTGTTGCGTGGTGGTACGCAGACAACCCTGCAGGACTACCCGGGCCGCATCGGTCATTGGAACGTTGGCGTGCCGCCGTCAGGCCCGATGGACGACGTGTCGTTTCGTTTGGTGAATCGCGCGGTGGGTAATCTCGCGAATGCCGCGGCGCTCGAAATCACCGTCGCGGGCCCCTTGCTCAAATTCGACGCGGATGCGCTGATCTGTCTCGGCGGTGCGCCCATGACGGCGGCGATCGATGGACGTGCGGTGCCGTTCTGGACGCCGATCCCGGTGCGTGCGGGCGAGGTCCTCGCTCTCGGCGCACTGACCGGTGCCGGGTGCCGGACCTATCTTGCGATTCGTGGCGGTTTCGACTGTCCTTTGTATCTGGGCAGTCGGGCTACTTTTACGCTCGGCCGGTTCGGCGGTCATGGCGGCCGGGCGCTCATGGCGGGCGACATCCTGCACGTGGGAGATTTGAGCGCCGACGCTCCGCCGCAGGCTATACCGGCGTCCTGTCTGCCGCCGCTGGCCGACGAGTGGGAGTTGGGGGTGCTGTATGGCCCGCATGGCGCGCCGGATTTTTTTACCGACGCCGACATCGACCTGTTTTTTTCGAGCGTGTGGGAGGTGCATTACAACTCGAACCGAACCGGGGTGCGCTTGCTGGGACCGAAGCCCACCTGGGCGCGCACCGATGGCGGCGAAGCGGGTTTGCATCCCTCCAACATTCACGATAATGCGTATGCCATAGGCACCGTGGATTTCACCGGCGACATGCCGGTGATTCTGGGTCCCGACGGACCGTCGCTGGGCGGTTTCGTGTGTCCCGCCACCGTGGTCAAGGCAGAACTCTGGAAACTCGGCCAATTGCGTGCCAACAATCGCGTGCGCTTCAAGAGAATGACGCCTGACCAGGCGGCACTGGCCGAGTCCGCGCAAGACCTGCAGATCGCTACGCTGGCACCGGCAACGACAGTGCGCGTCCGCGCATCACCCGGGCTCAACGGCGCGGATGAAGCCATCGTGGCGCGACTGCCCGCGCGCGGCACGGCGCCGGCGGTGCTCTACCGCCGCGCCGGCGATAAATACCTGCTCATCGAGTACGGACCTCTGGTGTTGGATCTCGAACTTCGGCTGCGCGTGCATGCGCTGATGGAATGGCTCGCTGCGGCCAAGCTTCCTGGCGTGGTCGAGTTGACACCGGGGATTCGCTCGCTGCAGGTGCATTACGACAGCCGGGTCCTAACATTGGCGGCGCTGCTCGACGTGCTGCTGCCGGCCGAAGCCGCACTGGCCTCCATCGAGGAGCTGACTATTCCGACGCGGGTGGTGCGCCTGCCGCTGTCTTGGGACGATGCCGCGACGCGGCTGGCGATTGCCAAATACATGCAGTCGGTGCGTGCCGATGCCCCATGGTGTCCCAGCAATATCGAGTTCATTCGCCGCATCAACGGGCTGGCGTCCGTGGACGAGGTCAAGCGCGTCGTGTTCGAGGCGAGTTACCTGGTGCTCGGCTTGGGCGATGTCTACCTGGGCGCGCCCGTGGCGACACCCATCGATCCGCGCCATCGCCTGGTGACCACCAAGTACAATCCGGCGCGTACCTGGACTCCCGAGAATGCCGTGGGCATCGGCGGCGCCTACCTATGCGTGTACGGCATGGAGGGGCCGGGGGGCTATCAATTCGTCGGCAGGACATGTCAGATGTGGAATACGTACCACATCACCCGGGAGTTCACCGAGCACAAACCCTGGTTGCTGCGTTTTTTCGATCAAATACGTTTTTATCCCGTCAGCGGCTCGGAGCTGCTGCAGTTTCGCGAGGATTTTTTGCATGGCCGAGTGCAGTTGGATATTGTCGAAGAAACTTTTCAGCTACGGCGGTACCGGGAATTTTTGCATGCCAATGCGCTCGGGATTGCCGCCCACAAGACGCGCCAACAAGCCGCTTTCGACGCGGAGCGCCGGCGTTGGGAGGCAAGCGGGCAGCTCGGCCATGCCATGGATCTGCCGGAGCCCGTCGCCGCTCCCGCCGAGGACATTCCTCCGCACCATGTGCCGGTGGCGAGTCCCGTCACGGGAAACGTCTGGAAGATCGCTGCGCGCGTGGGCCAGCCGGTCAAAATGGGTGAGCTCTTGGTGGTGGTCGAATCGATGAAAATGGAACTGCCCGTGAGCGCGCCCATGAACGGCATCGTCAGTCAGGTGCGCTGCGTCGAAGGTCGGGCCGTCAGCGTGGCGCAAACGCTCGTGGTGTTGAGTCCATGAACAAGCGCAACGGTCTTGCATGGCGGGTGTGCTGCTTGACGGTGATGCTGTGCGCGGGCGGTGCACGCGCTGCCGCGGCTGCGGCTACTGCGGAAAGAACTTCTTTCAACGTGGCGTGGAGCATCTACGTGGGATGGATGCCGTGGGACTACGCGGATCAGAGCGGCATCTTGAAAAAATGGGCCGCGAAATACGGCATCAAGATCAAGTTGACGCAGGTCAACGACTACGTGGAGTCCATCAATCAATACACAGCCGGGACTTTCGATGCCTGCGTGATGACCAACATGGACATGCTCACCATTCCTGCGGCCGGCGGCGTAGATTCCACCGCGCTGATCGTCGGCGATTTCTCCAATGGCAACGACGGCATCGTCCTGAAGGGAAAAGGCAAGACGCTCGCCGACATCAAAGGGCAGAAGGTCAATCTGGTCGAATTGTCGGTATCGCAGTATTTGTTGGTGCGCGCGCTCAGCACCGTGCAGCTGCGCGAGCGGGATTTGAAAGTCGTCAACACGTCGGATGCGGATGTGGTCGGCGCATTCGCGAGTTCTTCGAGCACCGCGGTGGTCACCTGGAAACCGCAGCTCTCCGCAGTGCTCATGCAGCCCGACGCTCAGCTGGTGTTCGACTCGAGTAAAATACCGGGCGAGATCATGGATCTCATGGTGGTCAACACCGCGACGTTGACTGCGAATCCCAAACTCGGCAAGGCGTTGGTGGGCGCGTGGTACGAGACCTTGTCGGTCATGTTCAAGAACGACGCGGCGGCCCACGCGGCGCAGTCGTCCATGGCGAAGGCATCGGGAACGGACGCCGCCGGATTCGCGAGCCAGCTGGCGACCACGCGCCTGTTCGCGACGTCGGCGGACGCCTATCAATTCGAGACCGGCGACGGCGTCATCAAGACCATGGACCTGGTGCGTCGTTTCTCGTTCGAGCACGGCATTCTCGGCGCCGGCGCCACCAGCGTGGATGCCGTCGGCATCCAATTTCCGGGCGGCAAATCGCTGGGCGATGCGCATCGCATCACCATGCGGTTCGATCCAAGTTTCACTAAGATGGCCATGGACGGATCGCTGTGAACCGCCGGTCTTCGTGCGACGGCTAGTCAATCGGCATCCGGCGCGTGGCGCTGCCTGGTTTTTGAGCGCGTTGCCGTTCGTGCTCGTGATGTGCGTTTACTTGATTTATTCGCATGCGCGCTCGATCGACAATCCCGGCGACAAACTGCTGCCGGCGCCCTCGATCATCGCGTCCACCATGCACCGGTATGCGTTCGAGGAGGACGAGCGCACGGGAACTCATCTCTTTTGGACTGACACCGGCGCCAGCCTGGAGCGCTTGAGCGTAGCCTTGGCGATCAGCGCCGCCATCGGGCTCGGTTTGGGATTGGCGATCGGTGTGCTGCCCTATCTGCGGGCGACCCTCGGCCCGTTCGTGGCGGCGCTGTCGTTGATACCGCCGCTGGCGGTGCTGCCGATTTTGTTCATCGTGGTCGGTTTGGGGGAAGCGGCGAAGATCACGCTGATCGTCGTCGGCGTGGCCCCCGTCATCGTCCGCGATCTCGCGCTGCGTACGGCAGAACTGCCGCGCGAACACATCATCAAAGCGCAGACCCTGGGCGCATCGACCTGGCTGCTGGTCATCCGCATCGTTCTTCCGCAGATGCTGCCGCGCCTGATCGATGCCTTGCGCCTGTCACTGGGCTCCGCATGGTTGTTCCTCATCGCCGCGGAAGCGATCGCCTCCACCGAGGGATTGGGCTACCGTATTTTCTTGGTGCGCCGCTATCTCGCCATGGACGTGATTCTGCCGTATGTGGCGTGGATCACGTTGCTGGCATTCGGCATGGACTGGCTGCTGCGTGCACTGCGCAACCAGGCGTTCGGCTGGGCGAGGGTACCGTGACCGAGGTTGCGGTCGAGCACCTCTGGAAAGAGTTCGACACCCACGTCGTGTTGGAGAACGTCAACCTGCGCATCGATCATCATGAATTCGTGACCATCGTGGGTGCTTCCGGCTGCGGCAAGAGCACGTTCCTCAACCTGCTGCTCGGCATGGACTCTCCGAGCAAGGGTGTTTTTCGCATCGATGGCGCGCCGCTCGTCGCCGAACCCGGCCCCGACCGCGGCATCGTGTTCCAACGATATTCGCTCTATCCGCATCTGACGGTCATGCAAAATTTGTTGCTCGGTCTGGAATTGCGCGACTCGCGCGTCGTCGGCCGCCTGCTCGGCATGCCGCGGCGGCGGGCGCTGGAGAAGGCGCACGACATGCTGGGTGCCATCGGCCTGCAGGCGGCGGCCGACAAATTTCCCGCGCAGCTGTCGGGCGGCATGCAGCAACGCTTGTCCATCGCCCAGTCGGTGATTTGCGAACCGAAGATACTTTTGTTGGACGAACCTTTCGGTGCACTCGACCCGGGCATCACGGCCGACATGCATACCTTGATTTTGCAGTTATGGAACAAAACCAAGATGACGATCTTCATGGTGACGCACGATCTGCAGGAAGCGTTCGCGCTCGGCACCCGGCTCTTGGTCTTCGATAAAGTTCGCGTCGATCCGCAAGCGCCCGAGGCGTTCGGTGCCACCATCACCTTCAACATTCCTCTCAAGGGACACCGGAGTTCATCATGAGTCTTCTGTTCACGCCGTATGCGTTCGGCGGCATGACCTTGTCGAATCGCATCATCATCGCGCCCATGTGCCAGTATTCGGCGGTCGACGGCTCGGCCACCGATTGGCACATGATGCATCTGGGCCACTTGGCCGTATCGGGCGCGGCGGTGCTGACGGTGGAAGCCACCGCGGTGTCGCCCGATGCGCGCATTACGCCGGGCTGCCTGGGTCTCTACAGCGATGACAACGCGGCGGCGTTGGCGCGTGTACTCGCGGCGATCAGGACGTATTCGCCCATTCGTATGGTGTTGCAGCTCGCCCATGCGGGCCGCAAAGCCTCGTGTCACCTGCCCTGGGAGGGCGGCGCGCAAATCCCGCCGGACCACCCGTCGGGATGGAAAACGGTGGCGCCGTCCGCGGTGCCCTTTGCGGCAGGCGACGACGCGCCGACTTATCTCGATCATCATCATCTGGTCAGGATACGGGATCACTTCATGCAGGCGGCGCGGCGTGCGGCGCTGCTCGGCTTCGACGGCATCGAGATCCATGCGGCCCACGGGTATCTTCTGCACGAGTTCCTGTCCCCGATCTCGAATCATCGCACCGACCACTACGGCGGTTCGCTCGAGAATCGCCTGCGCTTTCCGCTCGAAGTCTATGAGGCAGTGCGCGCCGCATTTCCGGCCGAACGACCGGTGTACGTGCGGCTGTCCGCCACCGATTGGATTCCCGGTGGTTGGGACATCGAGGGCTCGGTGGCGTTCGCGCGTGCCCTGCAGTCGCGTGGTTGCGCAGCCATTCACGTCAGCTCCGGCGGTCTGGCGCCGCAGCAGAAAATCGAGGCGGTGCCCGGCTTTCAGGTCGCCTTCGCCAAGCGTATCAAGGCGGAAACCGCATTGCCGACCATCGCGGTCGGCTTGATCACGACGCCGGAACAAGCCGAGGCCATCCTCGTCAACGGCGAAGCCGATGCCATCGCCCTGGCGCGCGCAGCGCTCTACGATCCACGCTGGCCGTGGCACGCCGCGGCGCGACTCGGGGCGTCCATCGTCGCACCCAAGCAGTACCTGCGCAGCCAACCCAGTGAGTACCGCACGCTGTTCGACGTCGGCGCCGCACGTGGCTAGAGGGGCTGAGCACTCGCGGTGACGGGGGCTAAGGCGGCGCGGTGACGGCGGCCGCCACGTGTGGACGGTGCCGCGCGCGGTAGTAAAGACCGACGCAGGCGGCGGCGAATCCCGCCGCGGCACCCACTCCCAAGGCCCAGCGCGCTCCGAAGGTGTCGGCCACCCAGCCGACGAGCGGGGCACCCAGCGGTGTGCCGCCCAGGGCGATTGCGAGAAAAATTGCCATCACCCGGCCCCGCATCAGAGGATCGGTGGACAGTTGCACCGTGCTGTTGGCGGTGGTGGTGAACGTCTGCGCGCAGACACCGATCACCACGAGCGTCAAACCGAACAACCAATAATTCGGCATCAAGGCCGCCACCGCGCACCCCAAACCGAATATCGCCGCGCCGGTATAGAGCAGCGCGATGCGCGGCTTGTCGCGCCGCGCGGCGAGCAATGCGCCGGCCACCGTGCCGATGGACATGATCGACATCAACAAACCGAATTGACCGGAGCCGGCATGAAACACGGTCACCGACATGGTGGAAATGAAGATCGGGAAATTCAGCCCGAAGGTGCCGATTAAAAAAAGCATGACCAGCACCGCTTGCAAGTCGGGCCGCTTCCACACATACCGGAAGCCTTCGGCGAGACTGCCGCGCGTGCGGGACGCCTTTTTGTGTCGATGCAGCGCGTCGACGCGCAAGAGGCGCAGCGAACAGAGCACGGCCGCGAACGAGGCGGCATTCAACAAGAAGACCCACCCGGAACCGATGGCGGAAATGAGCACGCCGGCAACTGCCGGCCCGATCATCCGGCCTGCGTTGAACGAAGTGGAATTGAGCGCCACGGCGTTCGATAGGTCGTCTTCGCCGACCAGTTCCGAGACGAATGTCTGGCGCGCCGGAGAATCGAATGCCGACACGCAGCCCAGCAGCAACGCGAAGACATACACATGCCAGAGCTGCACCCACCCCAAGACGGTGAGGAGGCCTAGGCCGAACGCGAGCGCACCCATGCTTGCCTGGGTGGTCATCAACAATTTACGGCGATCGAAATGATCGGCGGCGAATCCGGTCAGCGGCAGCAGGGGCACATGCGGACCGAATTGTAGGGCCATGACCACGCCGACGGCGGTCGCGTTGTGGTGGGTCAACTGCGTGAGCACCCCCCAGTCTTGTGCGGTGCGCTGCATCCAGGTGCCGACATTCGAGAC
>CAZZXZ010000074.1:0-17659 GCA_964658135.1 uncultured Acetobacteraceae bacterium
CCAAGCCGGCTGCCGTACCGGACCCGCCCATGCAGGGACTCGCCCGCGTCGGTTCGGGGTTTGCGTTCTCCACGGTGGTCCAAGGTCATCAAGTCACCGCGGTGGGCGAGGTGCCCGCGCAGACCGTCGAATTCATCGCGCATTCGGTGAAGTCGTACAGCGGCAGTCTGCCCGCCCATTGACCTTGCCGCCCGCGCACGCCGGGGAGCCCCCTTTGCGTTTTCTCGTGTATTCGCGCGCCGACTGCGCGCTGTGCCACGAGCTGTTGGAGGAGTTGGCCGCTCTGCCCGAGGCCCGTGACTACCCCGTCGACGTGGTGGATGTGGATGCCGACGAGGCGGTGCGCAGACGTTACGGCCACAAGATCCCCGTGCTCTTGCTCGGCGGCGAACTGGTGTGCCACGGCCGCTTGGATCCGAGCGAAGTGCATAAGGCGCTCCGCTACCACCGCCGACCGGTATAGTACGGAGTTTGCGTCAACCAGGCCTAGATGAAGAATATCCGCAACTTTTCGATCATCGCCCACGTCGATCACGGTAAATCGACATTGGCCGATCGATTCATCCAAGAATGCGGCGGTCTCGACGCCCGCGAAATGCAGGCACAGGTTTTGGATTCGATGGATTTGGAACGCGAGCGCGGCATCACCATCAAGGCGCAGAGCGTCACGCTCTCGTTCACGTCGGTGAGCGGCGAGGTCTACCAGCTCAATTTCATCGATACACCGGGGCACGTGGATTTTTCGTACGAGGTATCGCGCTCGCTCGCGGCGTGCGAGGGTGCGTTGTTGGTGGTGGATGCCGCCCAGGGTGTCGAGGCGCAGAGCGTGGCGAACTGCTACACGGCGCTCGAACAGGGTCTCGAAGTCCTGCCGGTGATCAACAAGATCGATCTGCCGTCGGCCGACACGGCCAAGGTAATTCACGAAATCGAGGAGATCATCGGCATCCCGGCCGACGATGCCGCCCTGGTCAGCGCCAAGACCGGGCTGGGCGTGCAAGATTTGCTGGAACAGCTCGTCAAACGCATACCGGCGCCCAAGGGCGATCCCGACGCGCCGCTGCAGGCGCTCATCATCGATTCTTGGTTCGATAACTACGTGGGAGTGGTCTCGCTGGTGCGGGTCATGAACGGGGCGCTGCGGGTGGGCGCGAAAATCCGGGTGATGTCCACTGGACGTAGCCATCAGATCGACAAGCTCGGTCGCTTCACGCCGAAGCCGGTGGCGCGCGAAGCGCTCGAGACCGGCGAAGTGGGCTTCGTGATTGCCGGCATCAAGGAGATCGACGGTGCGCCGGTGGGCGACACCATCACCCTGGACAACAACCCGGCCACGGCGGCGCTCGAGGGGTTCAAGCAGGTTCAACCGCGCGTGTTCGCAGGCCTGTTTCCGGTCAGTTCCGACGACTACGAACAATTCCGCGAAGCCTTGAAGAAGCTCAAGCTGAACGACTCGGCACTGCATTTCGAACCGGAAGTATCGACGGCGCTGGGGTTCGGTTTTCGCTGCGGCTTTTTGGGACTGCTGCACATGGACATCGTGCAGGAACGGCTCGAGCGCGAATATAATCTCGACCTCATCACCAGCGCGCCGACGGTGATTTACGAGACCTTGCTGACCGACGGCACCGTCGTCAATGTGGACAATCCCAGCAAGCTGCCGCCGCAGGATCGGATTGCGGAGCTGCGCGAGCCCATCATCACCGCGAACATCCTGGTGCCGCCCGATCATGTCGGCGCGGTGTTGACGCTGTGCAGCGAGAAGCGCGGCGTACAGAAGAAAATGCTGTTCCTGGGCAGCCAGGTATCGCTTCAGTACGAGCTTCCGCTCGCCGAAGTGGTGCTCGACTTCTTCGACCGGCTGAAATCGGCGAGCCGCGGCTATGCGTCCTTCGACTACGAATTCAACCGCTTCCAAGCGGCACCATTGGTCAAGCTCGACGTGCTCATCAACGGCGATCCGGTCGATGCCTTGTCGCTCATCGTGCATCGAGACAATTCGTACCAACGCGGTCGCGAGCTGGTCGACAAGATGCAGGAACTCATTCCGCGTCAAATGTTCGATATAGCCGTGCAAGCGGCCATCGGTGCCCATATCATTGCGCGCGCGAGCGTCAAGGCCATCCGCAAGAACGTCCTTGCCAAATGCTATGGCGGCGACATCTCGCGCAAGAAGAAGCTGCTGGAAAAGCAGAAGGCCGGCAAGAAGCGCATGAAGCAGGTCGGGCAGGTCGAGATTCCACAAGAGGCTTTTCTGGCCGTACTGCAAGTCGGTAAAAAATCCGGTTGAGGCTTACACACGTTGGGGGTTTTTCGTGAGTGACGGCGACGGTCTGTTCATCGTTTTATTGCTGGCTAGCGTAGCGTGCGTGCTGGTCATCCTGGTGGATGGCTGGTTCTTGAGGCCGCACCGCGATCCGGCGGCCACCAGCGTGGGGGAGCCGCCGCTGCCACGTTTCGCAGGGTACGCACTGGTGGCGTTGGCGCTGGCGATGCTGTGGCGTCTGTTCCGCTACGAGGCGGTGGATTTCAGCCTCATGCTGGTGGTGGTGGGGGCGCTATCGGGCGTCATCTGGGGACTCGACCGACTGTTTTTTTCGGGCCGCAGACAGCGCGCCGCGGCGGCCGTCGGCACCCCTGCCGATCAGGTGCGCGAACCCATTGCCGTCGAGTATGCCCGCTCCTTTTTCCCGGTCATCGTGCTCGTCTTGGTGATCCGCTCGTTCTTGTTCGAGCCGTTTCGCATTCCCTCCGACTCGATGATGCCGACCTTGTTCGACGGCGATTTCATATTCGTCAGCAAGTTCTCCTACGGACTTCGCCTGCCGGTGACCAACACCTTGGTGGTGCCGACGGGCTTGCCCCAGCGCGGCGACGTGATCGTGTTCCGCTTGCCGCCGAATCCGAAGATCAACTACATCAAGCGGCTCGTCGGCTTACCCGGCGACCGCATCCGGGTGGACGAGAACAATCAGCTCTACGTGAACGATGTGCCGATGAAGCAAATTCCGGGTCCGAGCTACACCGGACCGAAGCAGGATTTGTGGAACTATGCAGGCGTTCCCACGGCCACCGAGGTGCTCGATACCAAGCGGCATCTCATCATGTTCGCGAATGGGGGCGTGAAGACGGGGGAATGGCGGGTGCCGGCGGGACACTATTTCTTCATGGGCGACAACCGCAACAACAGCAAGGACAGCCGCTGGCAGGGCGATTCGGATGCTCCGGGATTCGTTCCGGAGGCGAATTTGGTGGGTAAGGCGGTTCGAATCTGGCTCAATCTCGATACTCGTGACGGACCTCTCTGGCGACGAATCGGAACTGCGATTCAATAAGAGGTCATTAAAAGGCAGGAGTAAACGCGCCATGCGCCGGTATCAAACAGGGATGACTTTCATCGGAATGCTCTTCATTCTCGCATTGGTCGGGGTGATCGGGTACGCGGGTCTGCGCTTGGTGCCGGTGTATCTGAACTACATGAAGGTGACGCGCAGCATGGATGTGACCGCCACGGAGTTCAAAAGCGACAATCCCGATCCGATCGGCATACGCCGTTCCCTGGAAAAACACTGGCAGATCGAGGACATCTCCAGCGTGGACTCCAAGGACGTCGAGATTCTCAAGGATGATAACGGAGTTGCCCTGCACGTCGCCTACGACGATACGGTGCCGTTTATTTCGAACCTCTCGTTGTCGGTGCATTTCGACAAGACCGTCAAGGTGCAGTGATCCCGACGCGTCCGGACGAGCTTCTGACCTGGGTCGAGCATTCTTTCGGCTACGCTTTTGTGCGCCCGGAGTTATGCTACGCGGCGGTGACGCACCGCAGTGCGGGTGCCGATCACAACGAACGCCTGGAATTTCTCGGCGATTCGGTTCTCAATTGCAGCGTCGCCCGGTTGTTGTTCGATGCGCATCCGGAGGCTGACGAAGGTGCGTTGTCGCGTTTGCGGGCGACCTTGGTGAGCGGTGAGACGCTCGGACAGATCGCGCTGCAATTGGGTTTGGGCGAGCATTTGCGGCTTGGACCGGGCGAGCTGAAATCCGGCGGTTTTAGACGGGCTTCGATTTTGGCGGATTCGTTGGAGGCCATAGTGGGCGCGATTTTCTTGGATTCAGGATTCGATGCGGCGGCGGCGGCGGTGGGTCGCGTCGTGGCGCTGCGCATGTCGGCGCTGCCGGCTGCCGAATTGCTGAAAGATCCTAAAACCCGTCTGCAGGAGGCGCTGCAGGCGCGCGGCCTGGCCCTGCCGCTCTACACGCTGACCGCCGTGGCCGGCGATGCGCACGCGCAGTCCTTTACGGTGAGCTGCGAGGTGCCGGTGTTCGGACTGGTGGCCGTGGGTCACGGGGGCAGTCGCCGCCGTGCCGAGCAAGTGGCGGCCGCTCAATTGTTGACGCTGCTGCCGGCGCCCGGTCGCGCATGAACGCAGCCGCGTTTCGTGCCGGCCACGTGGCCATCGTCGGGCGTCCCAACGTAGGCAAGTCGACGTTGGTGAATGCGTTGGTGGGACGCAAGATCAGCATCGTCACGGCCAAACCGCAGACCACGCGTCATCGCATTCTGGGGGTCGTCAATCGACCCGAGGCGCAGTTGGTGCTGGTCGACACACCGGGTCTGCACGAATCGACGCGCCGCGTCATGAACCAGTACATGAACCGTGTCGCCATTTCTTCGTCCCAAGATGCCGACGTGGTCTTGTTCGTCGTCGAGGCGCTGAATTTCACGGACGAGGATCGCTGGGTCTGGGAGCGCGTGCGCGGCTTGAAACAGCCTTTGTTCGTCGCCGTCAACAAGGTCGATCGGGTGTTCCCCAAGGAGAAACTACTGCCGTTTCTCGAAGAAATGACCGAGCGAATTCCGGCCTCCGGCATCGTGCCGATCTCGGCGCTCGCGGCGGACAACCTCGCGCGGCTCGTCGACGTCGTGGGCTCGCGCCTGCCGCTCTCGCCGCCGCTGTTTGCCGCCGACGTGCTGACCGATCGCGACGAACCGTTTCACGCCGCCGAGGTGGTGCGCGAAAAACTCACGCTGAAACTGCGCGAAGAATTGCCGTATGGCATCAACGTGCAGATCGAGCGTTTTGCGGACGAAGATAACCGCATCATGATCAACGCGGTGATTTGGGTGGAACGAGCCGGTCAAAAGGCCATCGTCATCGGTCAGGGTGGCGAGCGGCTCAAAGAGATCGGCCGCATGGCGCGCATCGAGTTAAACGACCTTTGGCAGCGCTCGGTGCACCTCGAGCTGTGGGTCAAGGTCAAAGAAAATTGGGCCGACAGTGAAGCGGCGTTGCGGCAATTCGGGTTCAACACCCTCTGAGCGATGGAGAAGCCCGGCCTGCACGGCAAATCCTCCAACGGCAGTGCGCGACGCGTCTGGCTGGCGCCGGCTTACGTGCTGCATCAGTATCCCTATCGCGACAGCGGCCGAATCGTCGAAGTGTTCACGAGCGAATACGGGCGCATCACGCTGTTTGCGCGTGGCGCGAGCGGCCCGAAATCCGCGTTGAAAGGTATCTTACGGCCCTTTCAACGCTTGCTGGTGTCGTGGTCTGGCAAGACCGAAGCGTGCGCCCTGGTCACCGCGGAAGTCGATGGGGTCCTGACGAACTTGGGCAAGGAACGGTTGATGAGCGGATTTTATGTGAACGAGCTGCTGCTGAAGCTGACGCATCGTTGGGATGCCCATCCCGATATTTTCTATTCCTATGCCACCTGCATGGCCGCCCTCTGTGGCGGCGCGGACGAGGAGCCGACCTTGCGGCGTTTCGAGAAACGTCTGTTACACGATCTGGGCTACGGCTTGGAGCTCGTCCACACCGATGAAGGCCATGCCGTCGCACCGGATCGTTTCTATCGCCTGGCGCGTGAGTGCGGACCCCAGCTGTGTACGGCCGATGCCCCCGGCGCGCTGCCCGGCCGCTCGCTGACCGACTTGGAGGAGGATAATTTTCAAGACCCCCGCTCTTTGAGGGATGCCAAGCGGGTGTTGCGCGCGGCCCTCGACGTGTGCTTGGACGGCCGTGCCCTCAAGTCGCGCGAAGTGATGTTGGCGCTGCGCGGGGGGGCGCGCTCGTGAGCTCGTCCGCCTCGGCGCCGACCGTGCTTCTGGGGGTGAACATCGATCACGTGGCGACGCTGCGCCAGGCGCGGCGCGGCCGCTACCCCGATCCGCTCTTGGCGGCACTCCTCGCCGAACAGTCGGGCGCGGACAGCATCACGTTGCATTTGCGGGAGGATCGCCGCCACATCCAAGATCGGGACGTCGAGCGCATGCGCGAAGCCTTGCAAACACGCATGAATCTGGAAATGGCCGTGACCGACGAGATGATCCGCACGGCGCAACGCGTGCTGCCGCAGGACTGTTGTCTGGTGCCCGAATCGCGCCAGGAAGTCACCACCGAAGGGGGGCTCGACGTGACCGGTCAGTTGCGGCGGGTTGCCGCCGCCTGCGAGGCGCTCGGCGCGTCGGCCATTCGCGTCTCGCTGTTCATCGATCCGGAGGCCGCTCAGGTCGAGGCCGCGCGGCGCGTGGGCGCACCGGTCATCGAGCTGCACACGGGGGCGTATGCCGGTGCTTCGGGTGCGCAGCGAGCGCGCGAATTCGAGCGCCTGCGTGCGGCCGCGAGTCTGGCCGATTCGCTCGGTCTGATCGTCAATGCCGGGCACGGGCTTGATTATCACAACGTCGAACCGATCGCCGGCATCCGACAGATCGTCGAACTCAACATCGGTCATGCCATCGTCTCCCGTGCGGTATTCGACGGTCTCGCCAAAGCGGTGCGCGACATGAAGGACATCGTGCGCGTGGCGCGGCGTTGACGATGATATTCGGCATCGGCATCGACGTCCTCAAGATCGACCGCATCGAACGAGTGTTCGCCAAGCACGGCGCGCGTTTCGTCGCGCACCTGCTGATGCCGGCCGAGCGCGCGCAATTCGAGCTTACCGCCCGCCCGGCCCGCTTTCTGGCCATGCGGTTCGCCGCCAAGGAGGCCGTCGTCAAGGGCATGGGCACGGGCTTCGCACACGGCGTCTGGATACGTGACGTCGGCATCGTGCAGAATTCCTGGGGGCGACCCGAGGTGGTGTATTCCGAGCGGGGCGCGAAGGTCCGCGACGGTCTCGGCATCGGCGAGGGTCACGTCACACTCACCGACGAGGCCGGTCTGGTGGTGGCGGTTGCGGTGTTGATGACAGCGCCGCCGCAGCCCGTGGCGGCGTCGGCGTGAACACCCTGGTGTTCGACGTGGAAACCGTACCGGACACCGCTCTCGGGCGTCGTTTGTACGAGCTTCACGACCTGTCCGACGAACAGGTGGCACAAATCATGTTCACCAAACGGCGCCAGGAAACCGGCAGCGAGTTCCTGTCGCACGAACAACATCGCGTGGTCGCCATCTCGGTGGTCATGCGGACCCGCGAGTCGTTGAAAGTGTGGAGCGTGGGCGATGTGGCGTCATCGGAGAAAGACCTGATCGAGCGCTTCTTCGACGGTCTAGACAAGTTCACTCCCGACCTCGTGTCGTGGAACGGGTCGGGTTTCGATTTGCCGGTGTTGCATTATCGCAGTCTCTTGCACGGTGTGACCGCCGCCCGTTATTGGGAAACCGGCGACGGCGACAGCAGTTTTCGCTACAGCAACTACCTCTGTCGCTTCCATTGGCGGCACATGGATTTGATGGACGTGCTGTCGGGATTTCAAGGCCGCGGCCGGGCCAGCCTCGATGCCGTGGCCACGTTGCTCGGGCTGCCCGGCAAGGTGGGCATGCACGGCGCGCAGGTGTGGGACGTGTACCTGCAGGGCGGCCTCGCGCGCATTCGCGATTATTGCGAGACCGATGTATTGAATACCTATCTTGTGTACTTGAGATTCCAATTGCTGCGCGGGCACCTGAACGGCGCGGAGCACGCGGTGGAAGTGGCCCGGGTACGCAAACTGTTGGAAGACTCGTCCGCTGCGCACCTGAAGGAATTCGCGGCGGCATGGCCCGCGGTCTGAAACTCGGCGATGTGCAGGAAGCCGATGTCTTGGACCTGGCCCACGACGGGCGCGGGATCGCACGCGTAGACGGTAAGGCGGTATTCATCGAGGGCGCGCTGCCGGGCGAACGGGTCAGCTTTCGCATTTTCAAGCGGCGCCGGCAAATGGACGAGGCCGGGCTGGTGCGGGTTCTAACTCCCTCGCCCGATCGGGTGGTGCCGAAGTGCGCGCATTTCGGCATCTGCGGGGGATGCTCGTTGCAGCACCTCGCGCCGGCCGCGCAGCTGGCCGCCAAGCAACGGCAATTACTGGACAACCTCGAACGGATCGGCCACGTACGTCCCGGCACGGTCTTCGCGCCGCTGCGCGGGCCGGTGTGGGCCTACCGTCGGCGCGCTCGCCTGGGCGTCAAATACGTGCACAAAAAAGGCCGCGTGTTGGCGGGTTTTCGCGAGCGCGAAAAGCCGTATCTGGCCGATATTCGGCGCTGCGAAGTGCTCTCGGAACGTTTCGCGGCGCTTCCCGAGCAACTGGCGGCCTTGGTCGAAACGCTGTCTTTGCGCGACCGCAATCTACCGCAAGTCGAAATGGCGGCCGGCGATCACGACGCCGCGCTGGTCTTTCGCGTCATGGAGCGACCCACCGCCGACGATCTGGACAAGCTGAGGGTATTTGCCGCGCAGCACCAAGTGCAGATTTTTCTACAGCGTGGCGGTCTCGACAGCATTGAGCCTTTGCAGGACGGGTACCCGCCGCTCGCCTATGCGGTGGACGAGGGTCGGCGCATGCTGCAATTCGGCCCGGTCGATTTCATCCAGGTCAACCGCGAGGTCAACGTATCCATGGTCGCCGCGGCGCTCGATCTGCTCGCGCCGACGCAGGCCGATACGGTCTTGGACTTGTTCTGTGGACTGGGCAATTTCACCCTGGCACTGGGCGCGCGAGCGGGGCGGATCGTCGGTGTCGAAGGCGATGCAGCGCTGGTCGAGAAAGCCCGGCTAAACGCCGTGCGCAATGGAACCGACAACGCCCGGTTCCACGTCGACAACCTATTCGAGCCTGAGCGCTGCGGTGCGTGGGTTCAGGATACCTATGATTTGGTGCTGTTGGACCCGCCGCGAGCCGGTGCCGTGGAAATCCTGGAACGTATGCCACAGTGGGGACCGCGCCGAATCGTGTATATTTCCTGTCATCCGGGAAGTTTGGCGCGCGATGCTGCCGTCTTGGTCGCAAACCAAGGCTACAAGCTCACGGGCGCAGGGGTCATGGATATGTTTCCGCATACGACGCACGTCGAATCGATCGCGGTGTTCGAGCGAGACGCATGAGCTTGGGTCCGCTCATGGTCGATATCGCGGGTACCGAATTGAGCGCCGAAGACCGCGAGGTGCTGGCCCATCCCCTGGTCGGCAGCGTTTTGTTATTCACCCGCAACTATCGCAGCGCCGAACAGATTACCGCATTGAGCGCCGCCATCCGGGCGCTCAGATCGCCCCATCTGTTGATCGCCGTGGACCACGAAGGCGGCCGCGTGCAGCGCTTTCGCGAAGGCTTCACGCGACTGCCGGCAGCGCGGCTCTTGGGCCGGCGGTTCACCGAAAATCGGGCGGAAGGATTGGCGTTGACCCGTTCCGTCGGCTGGCTCATGGCCGGCGAATTGCGCGCGGTCGGTATCGATTTCAGTTTTGCACCGTGCGTCGATCTCGATTACGGCGTGAGTGAAATCATCGGCGATCGTGCGTTTCACCAGGATCCCGATACCGTCGCGGCCCTGAGCGCGGCGTATCTGCTCGGCATGCGCGATGCCGGCATGGCGGCGATCGCCAAGCATTTCCCCGGCCACGGTGCCGTCGTCGCGGATTCGCACGTGGCGCTGCCCGTCGACCGGCGCGAGTATGCCGACATGGAGCGCGACATCCGGCCCTATCCCGTGCTCATCGACAACCATCTCGCCGGGGTTATGGCGGCCCACGTCGTCTATCCCGCGGTGGATGAGTTGCCGGCCAGTCTTTCGCGGCGCTGGATCACCGACATATTGAGGGGGCGGCTGGGCTTTCACGGCTGCGTGTTTGCCGACGACCTGAGCATGGCCGGCGCGGTGGCCTTCGGCGACATTCTCGAACGCGCTCGGCTCGCTGCGGCGGCGGGTTGCGACGTGTTACCTATTTGCAACGATCGGCCGGCGGTTCTGCAGGTGCTCGATGGTTTCAAGCCGGATGTAGCATCGGCGGCCTCGCTGGCCCGCCTTGTGCGCATGCGCGCGCGCGGCGAGCCGCCGAGCAGTCTAGTCACCGACCCGCGCTGGCACGACACCGTCCAGCACATCCGGGATTTGACGGACACGCCGCCGCTGGTGTTGAGCGAAGGACCGTCGTGACGACGATGGAGGCAGACCTTTACCGGCGGCTGCTCGAAAGCTCACCGGAGGGCATTGCGCTGGTGGATGCGCAGGACCCGGAACATCCCGTGGTATATGTGAATTCGGGCTTCGAGGCGTTGACGGGCTACGCGGCCGCCGAGGTGATCGGGCGGAACCTGCGCCTGTTGCAACGCGATGACCGCGAACAGGATGCGCGTCATCGGTTGCGCGAGGCGTTGGTCCGCGGCGAGTCCTGTCGGGTACTGCTGCGCAATTACCGCAAGGACGGTCGGGTGTTTTGGAACGAGATGACCGTGTCTCCGTTGCTGGACGCGACCGGCGGGATCACCCATTTCGTCGGTCATCACCGCGATGCCGGCGAACGGCTGCGCATCGATTGGAAGACGGCGAAGGATGCCTCGAGCGGCGTACATCAGCCGACCATGGTGGCCATCCGGGACGATCGTTTGACGGGCCTCTACACGCTTCCCTATCTGGAGGAGTTGCTGCGCCGCGATTGGTCGATCGCGCAACGCGAAGCACGCAGCATGTCCGTGTTCGCCATCGATATCGACTCGCTGGATCTCTACAACGCCACCTTCGGGCGCGCCGCCGGCGATTCCATGATCAAACGTGTCGCCCACTGCGTGGCAGGATGCCTGCGCCGCTCGAGCGACGTCACGGCACGCATCGATGGCGGCAATCTCACGGCCTTCGCCCCCGGTCTGTCCGAGGAGCGCGCTTTCGAGATCGGTCAAACCATGGCGCAACGCGTCCGCGAAATGCGCATACACCATCCGCGCTCCTCCGTACTGCGCTACGTCAGCATCAGCGTCGGCGTGGCGGCCGCGATTCCGTCGCTCGAATCCGATGCGTCGATGCTGCTCGAAAAGTCGCAGATTCAACTCAAACTCGCCAAGAGCGCCGGGCGCAACCAAGCGGCCTGAGACCCTCGCGCGGCCCGCTTCGTGCGGCGCGGTCGCCGTAAACGGTGAACTGGTTCTCATTGTCTCGAGCCCGGCGCCGAAGGCGTCTTGAAACTAGAGCTGGGCACGCCGCTGCGGCGCAATGTCTGGTACGAAGTGAGTATGAAAATCCGCACGAAAATCATTTCGTTGCTCGCGCTGCTATTCGCGGTGCTGATCGTTCTGGAAGTTGCGGTGCAAAGACACGTGTTGATGCCGAGTTTTGCGCAGCTGGAGCGCGAGGCGGCGAACACGTCGATGAAACGAATCGATTTCGCGCTCAACGCGACCTTGGACGGCCTGCAATTGTCGGCTGCAGATTGGGGAAACTGGTCCGACCTTTACCGCTTCGTGCAGACGCCGAGCGCTGAGTTCATCGCCGCGAACATCACGCCCGTTGCGATGAAACAGTTACAGGTCAACGCGTTCCTGATCGTCGACCGAACGGGCAGGGTGGTCTTGAGCCGCGCACAGACTCTGGACTCGGGAGCGGGGCTCGACCTCGACCTGACCGAGGCCGACGCGATGCCCGCCAACTTTCCCTGGCGCCGCAATCTCGCGGACGGTCATGCGGCGCAGGGGCTGCTGCGCACCAACCTGGGCATCATCATGCTCGCCGCCGCACCGATACTCGATGGCAGCGGCGGCGGACGCTCGTTGGGTCTGGTCATTCTCGGTACCCTGCTGACCCCCGCACAGGTCGCGCGGATCGGGGCTCAGGCTCAGGCCCACTTGTCGGTACCCGGAGGCAGTGTCCCCGGCGCAGGGCCGGCCGCTGCGGAGAACGACGGCACCACGCGCGTGGACCGCACCTTTTCGGATATTTATGGAGCACCGGTGCTGACCCTGCGTGTCGAAGCGCCTCGTGTCATCTCGAAGCGCGGGCAGCAAGCCGTGACCTATGCAGCGGCCTATCTCATCGGTGTCGGGGCGACCGCCTTGGTGTTGCTGCTGGTGGTGTTGAATCGCCTTGTGCTCGGGCCCCTCGCCCGCGTCACGCAACATGCGGTGTCGATCGGCGCCGGATCGGACTTGACCGCGCGCCTGAATCTGCCGGGTCGCGACGAAGTAGCCGTGCTCGCGCAGGAGTTCGATCGCATGGTCGAGAGCGTGGCGGAGTCGCGCCGCTTGCTCGTGGATCAGTCCTATCGCGCGGGATTCGCCGAACTGGCCAGGGGCGTGCTGCATAATTTGGGCAATGCCATGACTCCGCTTGCCGTGCGCGTGTCGAGTTTGTCCGACCGCCTCGGGGCAGCGCCCATTGCCGATCTCGACCTGGCCATCACGGAGCTGGCGTCCGCCAGGCCCGGCTCCGCGCGATACAAGGATCTCGAGCAATTCCTGCGACTCGGCTGTCGCAAATTATGTCGCGCGGCCGGTGACGCACAGGCCGACGTAGCCGTGATCCAACGCCAAACCGTCATCGTGCAAACGGCATTGGCGGAACTGATGAATTCCACCCATGACGCACCCGTCATCGAATCGGTGCGGCTTCCGGAACTCATCGTTCAGACCTTGGAGATCGTTCCCGATGTCTTTCGCCAACGGTTGGCCGTGGAGAGCGATGATTCCCTGCGGCGCGTCGGCGCCGTGCGAGTGGCGCGCACGGTCTTGCGCCTGGTGTTGCAGAATCTCATCATCAATGCCGCCGATGCGGCGCGCGCTGCCGGGCGCGAACGCGGGGTGTTTCGAGTTGCCGCCGACATCGTGCTCGAAGCCGACCGGAGCCAATTGCATCTGCGTTGCGAGGACGACGGGGTCGGCATCGCCAGGGAGGATCTCGAACGGGTGTTCGACCAAGGCTTTACGACCAAGGCGCAAGCGCACAATCACGGCATCGGGCTGCACTGGTCGGCGAACGCCATTGCCGCGCTGGGCGGCCGCATCTGGGCGGCCAGCGACGGTCCCGGACTCGGTGCGGCGCTGCATCTGATGATCCCTCTATGACGGTTTGCCGAGGCTTGCCCCGTGCTGGACGATAAACGGGTCACCGTCAGGGTGCTGGTCGCCGACGACGAGCAGGCCGTGCGCGAGGCCTATGCCGAGATTTTGTCGAACGACGACCCGAACGAGGACGCCGTGGCGTTTGAAGATTTGCGCGCCCGCTTGTTCGCGAATTCCGATTCGAATACGATCCTGAAACAGTCAAGCCCGCGCGATACCATTTTCGACGTCGTGCTCGTGCGCTGTGCCGAAGGCGCCATCGCGGCAGTACGCACGGCACTCGCCGCTAATCTGCCCTTTGCGGTCGCCTTTCTCGACATGCGCATGCCGCCGGGTCCCGATGGAGTCTGGGCCGCCGCCCGTATCCGGGAACTCGATCCCGCCATCGAGATCGTCATCTGCACGGCGTATTCGGATGTCGATCCGAGCCAGATCGGTACCTTGGTGCCGCCGCCGGAAAAATTGTCGTATCTGCAAAAGCCGTTTCATCCACACGAAATCCGGCAGATGACCATTACGCTCGCGAGCAAGTGGCGCGCCGAACACCGCATCATCCGCCTGGCCTATTTCGACGGCCTCACAGGACTGCCCAACCGGGAACAATCGAACAACCGCCTGGCCGCCGCGCTCGCGACCGCCAAGGTGCGCGAGTTGATGGTGGCCGTGTTGTACCTGGACCTCGATGATTTCAAGCGGGTGAACGACACGCTGGGACATGGGGTGGGCGATGAACTGTTGGCGCTCGTCGCGGCGCGCTTACGGCTCGCGCTCGGTTCGAATCACGTCGGCAGGCTCGGCGGCGACGAGTTCATCGTTATCGTGTCCTCCATTCACAGCGGCGACGATGCCTCCGCGGTGGCCGCCGGCCTGATTGCCACGCTCAAAGAGCCCATACGGCTGGCGCATCACACGGTGGTGGTAACGCCGAGTATCGGTATATCGCTGTATCCATCGGACGGCCTTGGGGTGGATACGCTGTTGCGCGACGCGGACCTGGCGATGTACTCCGCGAAACGCAAGGGACCGGGCATGTTCGCGTTCTTCGACGCCTCCATGAACGACGGGGCGCTGCAACGTTTCACCTTGGAGGTGCAATTGCGCGGCGCCCTCGAACGCGGCGAGTTTGCGCTGCACTATCAGCCGCAATTCGACGTCAGTACGGGCGCCATTGCGGGCATGGAGGCGCTGCTGCGATGGACCCACGGCGAATTGGGCGTGGTGCCGCCGTCGGAATTCATTCCGGTCGCCGAGGCGACCGGCCTTATCCTACCGATCGGTGAATGGGCGCTGCGTACCGCGTGCCGCCAAGCGCGCGCCTGGCGCGCCGAGGGACTGCCCATGGAGCGGATAGCCGTCAATGTGTCCGGCCAACAATTCGCTCTCCGACATTTTCCCGCGCTGGTCGCCTCCATCCTTCTCGAAACCGGACTGGACGCCGCGGCGCTCGAACTCGAGATCACCGAGTCGGTGGTCATGAAGGACGAGGGGTGGACGGAACAGGCACTGCGCGAGTTGAAGGAACTGGGCGTCTTCCTCGCCATCGACGATTTCGGTACCGGCTATTCGAGTTTCGGACGCTTGCGTCATTTCGCCGTAGACCGCCTGAAGATCGATCGATCGTTCATCAGTTCCCTGACCGACAGCAGCGACGACCGAGCCATCGCCGCGGCCATCATCTCGATGTCGCGCTCGTTGCGCATCAACGTGACGGCCGAGGGCGTCGAGAGCTTCCAACAATTGTTGTTCCTGCAGGAACACAATTGCCAAGAGGCCCAAGGATTCTTGTTCAGCCGGGCGCTGCCTGCCGTGGATGCGCACAAGTTGCTGGTGCGTGCGTCCGAGTCGAGTGCAACGACCCGCACTCAGCGTTTGCGGTCCCTCATCGGGTGAGCCGGCGCCCCTCGGGGTGCGCAGCGCACGTCTAAGGGCGCGGCGACGCTTTCCACTGATTCAAGAAATCCGTGACCGCGGCGGACTGCATGTCCCGCATATTCCTGAACTGCCCGGTTGCCTGGCTGTAGATGAGCTTACCCTTGCTGTCGAGCACGGCGAGGGCCGGCACCCCGTTGTGGATGGGAATTTGGTAACGCTCGGCGATGTCCGTGTTCTTGTCCCAGCGTCCGATGTTGACGTGTACCAAAACATAGTTGGCCTCGAGAATGGGCTTGTTCACGGGGTCGTGAAAATACAGATCCAAGGCATGACAGTCCGGACACCAGTTGCCGCCGAAATCGATGAGTATGCGGCGATGGGTCGCATCAGCCGTTTGCAGCGCGGCGGTCAGGTCCGGCTGGGCCTGTGTCGGATCGGGGTAAATGTCGGCGAGGGTGGCGCGGCTCATCGGCGCGACCAGGATGGCGAACAGAGCCAACACCGATAATGAAGAGAGATGTTTGGTATACACGGTCCAATTATGTCGCAAAACACGCGACCCGTCGAGTGAGGGCCACTATTGTAGGTGCGCGCCTACGCGTCTTCAAGAGCGGCAGGCATGACGGCACCCTTGCGCATCTCTAGAGTCTGCGCACGTTCTTCTTAGCACCAGTGCAGGAGAGAAATAAATGTCTACAAAAGCCCCGAACGAATTGCCGTTTGACGCCGATGAGTCGCACTCACCCGGCACCGATGACCCTAATAAGTACGATCATAGCGACCATCCCATCGACCGGCGGCATGCGGACGATCTCAAGGCGCCGCGCGGCGGCGCAGCCCGGGGCGATCATCCGACGCATTCGCGCGGTGGTGTACTGCAAGAAGAGCCGGTATTGCCGCCCGATTCGCAGAACTCGCAGAACGAGTAACCTGTATCATGCATGGCCTACTTCGAATGCGCACAGCTCGCGCCGACCGAATTCAAAAACTGTAAGGAGTTTCCATGGCAACCGCACCGATTTCACTACCGCCGCTTCCCTGGGCCGACAACGCGTTGGACCCGGTGATTTCCGCGAATACGATCAGCTTCCATTACGGCAAGCATCACAAAACCTACGTCGAGAACCTCAACAAGCTCATCGCCGGCACCGAATACGCCGATATGCCCTTGGAGAAAATCGTAGCGGCAACGGCGGGCAAGACCGACAAGTCGGGGATTTTCAACAATGCCGCGCAGACCTGGAACCACACTTTTTATTGGCACAGTTTGCGCGCCAAAGGTGGCGGCGAGCCGCCGGCGGCATTGAAGCAGAAAATCGATGCGTCGTTCGGCAGCGTAGACGCCTGCAAAAAAGAGCTGTCAGCCACCGCGGTGTCGCAGTTCGGTAGTGGCTGGGGCTGGTTGGTGGCGGATGGCGACAAGCTCAAGGTCGTGAAGACGAGCAATGCCGAGACGCCGGTGACTCAGGGATTAAAGCCTTTGTTGACCGTCGACGTCTGGGAGCACGCCTATTATCTGGATTATCAAAACAAGCGCGCCGACTATGCCAATGCGGTGCTCGATAAGTTGATCAATTGGGAATTCGCGAACCAAAATCTCGGTTGACGGCTGCGTTGTGGCGCGCGCCCCCGGCGCGCCGATAGGTTCCAAACCACGCCCTCTGGTCCCGCGCGAATCGTGCGGGCCTTGTCGGATAGAACCGGACAACGACGGCGTGGATTCCTACAGATATTATTGCGCGCCGAGATTATTGTCTCGACTCCTCTATTTACAGGTTTTCAAAGGGTTCTAATAATATGAAATTAACACGGCGTGTTTTGGCATTCGGCGCAGCGTTGACGCTGTCGGTTTCGGCGTTTGCTGCCGGAAGTTATCGCGATACCGTTAACTTGTTTAAAAATGCCGGAGCGAGTTCTGCATTTTTCGACAAGAGCTATGGATATGCCGTTTTCCCGACCATCGGCGAAGGCGCGGTGGGTGTTGGCGGTGCTCATGGCAAGGGTCATGTCTACGTGCACGGCAAGTATACCGGCGATGTGACCATGACTCAGGTCAGCGTGGGTTTTCAGCTCGGTGGCAAAGCATTCAGCCAGATCATATTCTTCGAGGACAAGCGCTCGTTGGACGAATTCGAGAAAGGTTCTTACGAGTTTGATGCCAATGCCAGCGCGGTCGCCGTGACGGCGGGTGCGTCTGCCGAAGCCGGCACCAACGGTACCGGTGCGGGTGTTTCGGGCGGTCAAAAAGATGCCGACACCGTGGGTCACTATCAGAAGGGCACCGCCGTGTTTACCATCGCGAAAGGTGGTTTGATGGGCCAGCTGGCCGTTGCCGGACAAAAATTCTCCTACGTTGCGCGAAAGGCGTCGTAATCATGAAAAAGATCATTTTGACGGGACTGCTCGCCGGGGCCTTGTACATACCGGTGGCCATGGCGGATGGCACGGTCGATGCGGATGCTTCCAGCGCCGGCACCTACGTGAAGAACTCCGTGATCACCACCAAGGTGAAGTCGAAGCTGGCGGCGAAGC
>CAZZXZ010000075.1:0-17544 GCA_964658135.1 uncultured Acetobacteraceae bacterium
CACGATATCGCCGTGGATCGTCTCCTTGCAGGCGCTTGCTCCCTATCGGCTGCCGCCGGCGAGACCGCCGGCGGATTCGGCGACGCTGCCCTATCTGACGTCCGCTGCGAATCGTGCCGCCGGCGCCTTCGACATCCGCCTAGAAGCCTTCTTGCAAAGCTCCGCCATGCAAAAACGCGGCGAACCGCCGCAGCGCTTGTCGTCGACCAGCTTTCGGCATGCCTATTGGACCATCGCCCAACTCGTCGCGCATCACACCCTCAACGGTTGCAATTTGCGGTCGGGCGATCTGTTGGGTACCGGTACTCAATCCGGCCCAACGCCGGAAGAAGCGGGCTCGCTGATGGAACTGAGCGTCGGCGGCAAGCAGACCATTCGGGTGGGCTCCAACGAACAGCGGACCTTTCTCGAGGACGGCGACACGGTGATCATGAAAGCCTGGTGCGAAAGAACCGGTGCGCCACGCATCGGCTTCGGCGAAGTCCGCGGGCAGATTCTGCCGGCCGTCCAGGCCGCCGTTTAATAGGGAACCTCATGTCGTCGCGCAAACACTCGGGGCTCGCATGGTTGTTAGGTCTGATCATCGCGCTCGGCTCGATGAATCCACTTGGTGCCGGCGTGGCGATGGCGGCTGCGCCGCCGGCGAAGACTTCCGCTCCCGGGTACTACCGCTTCATGGTCGGAATGTTCGAAGTGACGGCATTGTCCGACGGCACCATCGACACTCCCGTCGACAAGTTGCTGCTGAACACGACGCCGCTCAAGATACGGCGCGGGCTGGCCGACGCGTTTTTAAAATCTCCGGTCGAGACCTCGGTGAACGCCTACCTCATCAACACGGGAGGCGCGCTGGTGCTGATCGACACCGGAGCGGGGACACTTTTTGGACCGACACTCGGAAAACTCGTCGCAAACCTCCGGGCATCGGGATACCGACCGGACCAGGTGGACGAGATCTATCTGACGCACCTACACCCCGATCACGTGGGAGGACTCATGGCCGCCGACGGAATCGTATTTCCGAACGCCATCGTGCGGACCGATCAGGAGGAAGCAGCCTATTGGTTAAGTCAAAAGAATCTCGACAGTGCGCCGGCCGCAGCCAAGGATTTCTTCCTCGGCGCCGTTAAGTCGTTAGCCGCCTATCAAAAGCTCGGACATTTCAAGCCATTTCGAGACGGCGCCGAACTCACCCCCGGCATTCGGTCGTTGCCCACTCACGGGCATACCGTAGGCCACACGAGCCTCTCGATCGAGAGCGAGGGCAACGTACTGATCGTCTGGGGTGATCTCGTGCATGTGGCCGCGCTGCAATTCGGCGACCCTTCGGTAGCCATCGCCTACGACACCGACCCCACCGCGGCCGTCGCGCAACGAATTCGACAACTGAACGATGCCGCGACAAACGGTACCCTGATCGCCGCAGAGCACATCCAGTTCCCGGGTTTGGGACACGTACACCGCCGCAACTCGGGGTTCGAATGGGTACCCATCAATTACTCGCGCAATGACGATTTGCAGCGGTAGCATGGCGACTCCCTCGGCTCCGGTTTCTCAGCGTGTCACGGTAGGTTTCTTAGATTTCTTAGATTTTTTAGATCTCGACGCTTGCTTGCTTTTCGCATACGCCGCCAACAGCTTGCGACCCTTTGCCGCGATGCGCCTGGCCGCCGCCACGGTGGCGGGCACGGGTTCACCCCACGCCGCTGCGCTCAACGCATAACGAGTTGGAGAACCGTCGGCTTTACGCAGAGGAGGCAGCACGCCTTGACGCCCATAGAAGCGCACTGCCCAACTTCCCTTCCGATGCATATCTTCGGGGCTCATCTTACTTACCGGTTTTTTGACGCCCGGTTTCAAATGCGCGCCTTGCTTACGCGCGAACCACTCACGACCCGCCTTGGTGAGGCCACCGCGCGGGTCTTTCAATGCAGCGCTCGAGGCCATTATGCCGTTCGCGGCGAACGCTTCTTCGCGACCTTCTTTTTTGCCGACTTCTTTTTCGCCGCACGCATGTTGTCCACCAAATTTGGATACGGTCTGCCGGCCCGTTTCGCCATCGCCTTGGCGGTGGATTTCTTTTCCGGCGAAAGAGTCGTGTGTTTGGATTTACGCGGCGGCGTGCGATCCCACACAGCCTTGGTTTTTTTTCGAGCGGCCATTTGTCTTCCTCGTTGTAGGTATGAGACGAGTATGCAGATAAGGCGCGTACGTGTCTGCCGGAGGAAGACTACCGAGTCACGGTCTCAAGATGGTTCAACCTGGGTCGAACTGGGTCAAACTCAAATTATTGCCATCAGGGTCTGAAAACCAGGCGACCTGATCACCGCTCCCCGGCGCTTTCCAAATTCCCAGTGCGTCCTGGTTGAATCCTGCGTACACGGTAAATGTCACCCCATTGGAGCGCAGAGACTTCACGCTAGCCACGATGTCCGGCACCTCCCAACCGAGCACCGTATGTGCCGCCGCGTCATGATCTAACACGGTGGAAATGCGCAGCGGGGTGCCATTCATGTCGAATACGGCGGCAAACTCATCTTCGCTCGTCAGCGTGAATCCCAAGACCCCCTGGTAAAAAGCTTTTGATTTGGCGCGGTCGCGGGTCACCAGAAAAGCTATCGTTTTGGCGGACGTGGAAAATGACGGTTCCATTAGCAGATTTTTGCGCAATATCGGGTATCCCGCAAGCCACTCGACCCGACGCCGGCAGCGCGCTAGGTTGCGTGCGCCTGATAACTAGAACCTATCGCCATAATATAATCAATCTATGCACTCGATTGCGAGTTGGTCATACAATCGCCGCATAATCGATCGTCTCGTTCGATCGAGGAGAACAGCATGAATAAGAAATTGATGACGTTGATGGTCGCTGTGGCAGTGGCAGCACCAACGTTGATGGCGACGGCTGCGGTCGACTCTCAGCTCAAGGCGAGAACCAACGACTTTTGGTGGCCCGATCAACTTGACTTGTCGCCTTTGCGCCAGCATTCGGCCGAGTCCAATCCATTGGGTGAGAACTTCAATTACGCGAAAGCGTTTTCGACCTTGGACCTCAAGGCCGTGAAAGCGGACATCAAACAGGTTTTGACGACTTCACAGGATTGGTGGCCGGCCGATTACGGCAACTATGGACCGTTTTTCATTCGTATGGCCTGGCACGGTGCCGGAACGTACCGCATGGCCGACGGGCGCGGCGGCGCCGACGGCGCGCAGCAGCGTTTCGAGCCGCTCAACAGCTGGCCGGACAATGCCAATCTCGACAAGGCGCGGCGGCTGCTCTGGCCGGTCAAACAGAAGTACGGTGAAAAGCTGTCATGGGGCGATCTGATGGTCCTCACCGGTAACGTGGCCCTCGAGTCCATGGGATTCGAGACGTATGGCTTCGCCGGTGGACGCAAAGATGATTGGGAACCCGATCTCGTTTATTGGGGTCCCGAAAAGAAGTTTCTGGGCGGCGATGAGCGTTACAGCGGCGACCGCAAACTTCAGAAGTCGCTCGGCGCCTCTCAGCTGGGCCTGATCTATGTCAACCCTCAGGGTCCGAACGGCAATCCCGATCCGGTGGCAGCCGCCAAGGACATCCGCGAGACCTTCGGTCGCATGGCGATGAACGACGAGGAGACCGTGGCGCTGATCGCCGGTGGTCACACCTTCGGCAAGGCGCACGGTGCGCACGATCCCGCCAAGTGCGTGGGGGCCGAACCGGCTGCTGCGGGTGTCGAGCAGCAGGGGTTGGGTTGGCAGAACAAGTGCGGCACGGGCAAAGGCGACGACACGGTCACCAGCGGGCTGGAAGGTGCGTGGTCGGCCAATCCGATCGCTTGGACGACGCAGTACCTAGACAATCTCTTTACCTTCGACTGGGTACAAACCAAAAGTCCCGGTGGGGCGATTCAGTGGATGCCTGCGAATGGTCAGGCGGCGAACCTCGTCCCTGACGCCCAAGATCCGACGCAGCGACATGCGCCCTTCATGTTCACGACGGATCTCTCGCTGAAGTTCGATCCGGCCTACAAGAAAATCGCCCTGCGATTCCGGCAGCACCCCGAAGAATTCAAACTCGCGTTTGCCAAGGCATGGTTCAAACTCACCGATCGTGACATGGGGCCACGCTCACGTTATCTCGGTTCGGAAGTGCCGCATGATGACCTGATCTGGCAGGACCCGGTCCCCAAGGCGGACTACGCTCCCATCGACGCGCAGGACGTCGCGCTGCTGAAAACCAAAATCCTCGCCTCGGGATTGTCATCCCCTGAATTGGTCACGACGGCCTGGGCGTCGGCGGCCACTTTCCGTGGGACCGACAAGCGCGGCGGTGCCAACGGCGCGCGCATTCGTCTCGCGCCGGAGAAGGATTGGGAAGTCAACAATCCGCGTCAACTGGCCAAGGTATTGGAGCGTCTGGAGGCTATTCAGAAGGACTTCAACCGTTCACAGACCGGCGGCAAAAAGGTTTCTCTCGCCGACTTGATCGTGTTGGGCGGTGGGGCCGCCGTCGAAGCGTCCGCGAAAAAGGCGGGCTACGCGGTGGAAGTACCGTTCACCCCGGGGCGCACCGATGCGTTACAGGCACAGACCGATGTGGTGTCGTTCGCCGCTCTCGAACCGACGGCCGACGGTTTCCGGGATTATTACAGCGACCGCAGCAAGGCCCCGATGCCGGTCCACGGCTCGCCGGAATTGCTGACCTCTCCCGCGGAAGTGCTGGGTTCTCCAACGGAAATGCTGGTTGATCGGGCCTCGCTCTTGACGCTTACGGTGCCCGAGATGACGGTGCTGGTCGGCGGCATGCGTGCGTTGAATGCCAATGCCGGACAGACGGCCAACGGCATCTTTACCGATCGGCCCGGCACCTTGTCCAATGACTTCTTCGTCAACCTGCTCGACATGTCGACCACGTGGACCAAGTCCGCCACGGAGGGTATTTACGAAGGGCACGACCGTAAGACCGGCGCACTCAAGTGGACGGCCACCCCGGTCGACCTGGTATTCGGGTCGAATGCGCAGCTGCGCGCGGTGGCGGAGGTCTATGCCTCTGCCGACGGACAGGAGAAGTTCGTACGGGACTTCGTGAAAGCATGGACCAAGGTGATGACCCTCGATCGCTTTGACTTGACTTGACTTGACTCGAGCGATGAGCGGCCGCGTTTAATACGCGGCCGCTTTTCCGAGATGATGCGATCATGCTCGCATGTCTTCATTCGCCACGTTGGAACTGTGCGATCCACTACAGCTCGGGCTCAGGGAAGCTGGCTATGCCAAGATGACGCCCGTGCAGGCGTCCAGCTTGCCGGCCATTCTGTCAGGCCGGGACGTTGTCGCCCAGGCGCGTACCGGTAGCGGAAAGACGGCGGCGTTCGCCTTGGGGCTGCTAGCGGCTCTCGACGCCGGGTCGGTTCAGCTGCAGGGCTTGGTATTGTGCCCTACGCGTGAATTGGCCGACCAAGTCAGCCGAGAGATTCGTCGGCTCGCCAGATTCATTCCCAACATAAAGGTACTGACCCTCTGTGGTGGGGTGCCGCTGCGACCGCATCTCGCGTCGTTGTCCCACCTACCCCATATCGTCGTTGGCACGCCGGGCCGTGTTCTCGAGCTGATTCGGAACGACGCGCTGCCGCTCGCGGCCCTCAAGGTACTGGTGCTGGATGAGGCAGACCGGATGCTGGATATGGGGTTTGCGGAGGATCTGCGCAGCATAATCGGGGCCTCGCCCGTTGCACGTCAGACATTACTGTTCTCCGCAACGATCCCCCAGTACATCCGGGACATCAGCCGACAATTACAACGTAACCCCCTCGACATCACGGTACCCGACGAGCCTGACGAGATCACCATCGAGCAGCGCTTCTTTGCAGTCGAAGAGGACCAAAAGCCGGCCGCGCTCGAAGCTCTGCTGCAGCAGCATCGGCCGGAATCGGTAGTCGTGTTCTGCAATACCCGACAGGGCGTGCGCGCGCTGGCCGACACACTCGACGCGCACGGTTTTGCAGTCCTGGCTCTGCATGGGGAACTCGATCAACGCGAACGCGAGGAAATGCTCGTGCGCTTTGCGAATCGCAGTTGTACCGTTCTGGTCGCCTCCGACGTCGCCGCCCGCGGGCTCGATGTCACCCAGCTCGCGATGGTCGTCAACTACGATATCGCCGCCGATGCGAATACACATCTGCATCGTATCGGCCGTACGGGTCGCGCCGGCCGTCGCGGCGTGGCCTTGAGCCTTTGTCTGCCGCGTGACTCGAATCGCGTCAATTTGATCGAAAATCGTCTCGGCGATCCGCTGCAGTGGTGCAGTCTGCCCGTCCCCTCCGACAGCACCCCGCTGCTTGCACCTTTCGTCACGATCGCAATTGACGCGGGTCGTCAAGACAAACTGCGCCCCGGCGATCTGCTCGGTGCGCTCACGGGCGATGCCGGAATTCCCGCCACGGCCGTTGGGAAAATCGATGTCTTTCCTACACGCAGCTACGTTGCCGTTGCGCGCGAATGGCATGACCAGGCGTTGCGGCGCCTACGCTCAGGAAAGATCAAAGGTCGGACCTTCCGGATTCGAGGCATGGAATGATCCTCGCCGGTTGTTCTAAACACCGGCTCGCTACCTTGGCTGAAAGCGTTGGCGGACTCAGAATTTGACGCCGACTCGCGCGTAGTAGAAGCCCCCGTTGAGGCCGAATGGTGAATTCGTACCATAAACGTCGGCACCCGAGGTGGGTATTCCGTAAGCCGTCGAATCGGCCTTGTAGCCCGGCGCCGAGGTCAGCGTCGTGTCGGGGGCGTCGGCCAGGACGAATGCGTTGGATTGACGCTGTGGATAGACGTTGAACACATTGTTGGCGCCCACGGATACACTGACCGCACGAGTGACATCGAAGGTGACGTCCAAGTCGGTGATCCATTTTGGACCGAAATGTCCGTCCAGCGTATTGGTGACCGGCTCGAGATAACTGCCATAGCGCGTCTCGACTCCGTGCACACGCCATTGACTCAATGCCCAATCCGCACTGAATGCCACACGGTCCTTCGGCGTGGACTCGGTCAACTGCCGCTGAGCCAAGGGTCCGAACAGCTGAAAGCTGGAGCCGAACCCGCTGAGAACCGAAGGATTGGCATTGATGTGCGTGAGGACGGTTCGGTTGCCGGCGTAGGTCGCACTCCACCGCACCGAACCCGCCCCATCGAACGACTGCGAGTAATTGAGCACGAAATCGATGCCATCGGTTCGGGTATTGACGTCATTGGTGAAGTATTGCGCGGAACTCAAATTTGAAAAGCCGAGCGGAGTCAGTATTGCCTCGACCGGTGCACCGGTCAGCGTCGAGGATTTGACGATACGGTCGGAAATGTCGATCCGGTAGGCATCCAGTGTGACAAGAAATTTTGGCGTCGGCTCGAAGGTCACACCGGCCGAATAGTTGAGCGATTTTTCCGGTTTCAGCGGTTTCGCACCCAAGGCGGCTGCAAGGGCGCTATTGGCCGGCAGAAACTTCACCTGTTCGGTGGCCGCCGCACCATTGACGAGGGCGGTGGTGGTCTGCGTCGTCGAGAAATACTCTTCGGCCAGCGACGGCGCTCGGAAACTATTGTTCACCGCGGCCCGCACGGCCAGATCCGGCAGGATTTCATAGCGCGTGATGAACTTGCCGTTCAGTGTATTGCCCGAGCTGTCGTCGTAATGCTCGGCACGCGCCGCGATGCCTACATACCAGGGATCGACGATGTTGGTGCCGGTGTCGAGATAGAGTGCGTAATTGTTGCGATGACGTGTGCCGGCATCGGCCGGCGTGGTGCCGGTGAAGGACTGTAACCCGGCCATGGGCGATTCCCCATGATAAAGATTCTCGAAAGGTGTGCCATCGTTCGGTACCACATAGCCGCCGTTGATGTAGGAATTTGGTTCGCCGGCTACTTGGGAAAACTGTTCCCAGCGATGCTCCAGTCCCCACGACACATCCAGCGGTTTGGCCCAGCCAATATCGAAGGCGCGGCTCACGTCCAGATTGTTGGTCCATTGCTGAAAGATCTGCGCTCCCATGTAAAAACTGTTCTGTGTGGCGGAAGGCCCGAGCGATGCATTCAATGTTTCGTCGGCGCCGAGCCAGGCGAAGTCGCGTCCGAAATTGGAACTGGCGTCCCAGCGCCAGCCGGCTAACCCCCCTCTCAGCCCGGCACCGATTTGAAAATCCGTTTCCCGGATCAGCCGGTAGGCTTGAAAACCGTTGGGATAGCGCGATGGCAAGGAGGACAGATCGTCCGGTCGATAGGCCCCGCGGGCATCCCTGATATCGCGATGGCCGGCCGTGGCAACGCTGTAAAATTCCAACGCATCCCCGAGCGGCATCGATAAGTTGTATGACGCATTGACCGTATTGTCCCGCGTCGATCTACCGTAAAAACTGCCGTAGTTATCATTTCCGGTTGTCTCTCGGGGGTCAGGCTGGCCGTTGACCAAGGGATATAAGAGTCCCGTCGACCGATCATTGGCCGGCGCCGGCTGATGATGATCGGCCGTCAAAGCAAGATGAATGAAGCCGTCGCCGAAAATGGCCACGCCATAGTCCGAGTCGATTTGTCCGAGCTTCCCCGTGCTTTTGTAAGTCTGCCCTGCTGTCGCATCGGCCTCACCGCCGTCTCTTCCCTGCTTCAAGATGATATTGATCACACCGGCGACGGCGTCCGAACCGTACTGGGCCGCCGCACCGTCGCGCAGCACTTCGATATGGTCGATCGCGGCCACCGGAATTAGATCGAGGTCCACCGGTGTCGAACCGCCGCCAATGGTCGCAAGATTGTTGATGAGCGCCGTGCTGTGACGCCGTTTGCCATTGACCAACACCAGGACATAGTCACCGGTGAGGCCACGCACGGTGTACGGCTGCGCGCTCGCCGACGTGCCGCCGCCGTTCTGAGCCGGCAGTGTCAGCGACGGGATCACGCTGGACAGAATCTCTTTCAAACCGGTTTTTCCGGTAGCGCTGAGCTGTTCGGAACTGATGATGTCAATCGGCACGGGACTGTTGGCAATAGTGCGCGGCTGAGCGCCACGGACCCCGGTGACGACCACTTCGTTAATCTGGTCCTCGACCGCGGGCGCGCCAGCATCGGCCACCGACGCTTCGATCGTCGATACAGCACCGCTCGCATCAGCTGAATGCACCGCGTCGTCCGCCGCAAGCGCGGGAACCGTAAAAGCGATGTACGCCATCATCCCGAACATCGCACCGAAATCACTGCGGTCCATTGCCTGTCATTCTCCCGTAGGTTAGCCGTCAACCTTATCGGGAATCAGGTTCTGCTTGAACCAACTTATTTTGCTTTGCTTATACGAATATGAATAAGCGAGGTTGGGTAAGACGGCGCGAGATAACTTCAACGCATAACGGCATGTCTTTTTAAAAGCACAGTCGGCGCTCTTACCGGTTATCGTTCCGCCTCGATTACCTCAACCAGGAGTATTACCATGTCTGCCGTAGCCGTCGAAAGCGCCACTGAATTCGCCAGCGAATTCAGCGTCAAACAGCTCGAGCCCACCATCGGTGCCGAGATCAGCGGGGTCGACCTGCGTCAGTCGCTGAGTCGCGAGCAACGCGATGACATCAAGGCCCTGCTGCTGAAGCATCGTGTGCTGTTCTTCCGCAATCAGTCCATCAACGGCGCACAACAGGTGGCTCTGGCGCGCCAGTTCGGTAAGATCTACGAGCATCCGACCACCCGTCAGGTCGACCATCGCGTGAAACCCGATTCGGCTCAATCACATCGAATTTCTGCGACCATCACCCGGCAGGAATACAAGGTGACCAGCGGCACATGGCATAGCGATACCAGCTGGTTGGTGCGACCGACCTGGGGCGCGATCTTACGCGCCGTCGACATTCCGCCGCTGGGCGGCGACACGATATGGGCGAACGGCAATGCCGTGTACAACGCGTTACCCGACGAGGTGAAGGAAAAAATTGACGGCCTGTATGTCGTGCATGATTTTCAGAGCGCGCTCAAGCGGGTGGGCCTCGACTATCCGATCGTTGCGCATCGATTGGTCCAAAATCATCCCGAGACCGGTGAGAAAATCGTCTGGGTGAATTTCTCTCAGCATCCGTCCATCATCGGTTGGGACCGCGCCGAGAGCGCCTCGCTCCTCGACAAGATTCTCGCCGGGTATTCCAAGCCCGAGGTGCAGGTTAGATTCAAATGGACTCCCGATACGATAGCCTTTTGGGACAACCGCGCGGGCTTGCACTATGCCGTCGTCAATTACGGCGACTATCCGCGGGAACTCGAACGCGTCCTCATCGAGGACTTCGATGCCTTACCGCATTACTAGGCCTACACACATCGACCTGCGCGCATCGTTCGTCCTCAGCTCGACGTCGCGCTGGCAAACCACTTGCGAAACATCCGGTCCTCAGACGCGTGCAAGCCGCAGCCTCACCGCTCACCTCGAGTGAAGAGCGATCTTCGACACGCCAACCTCCAACAGAGCCTCCTTCGGAAGCAGATAGCGGTCAATGACCGCCCGAAGGAGGTTTTTATCGATCGGCTTCGTCAAGTGGTCATCCATGCCAGCTTCTAAACACTTTAGATCCGCACCTTTCATCGCGTGCGCCGTCAATGCCACGATGGGTATGCGCGAATTGTCGCTCTCCCGCCGACGGATCTCGGTAGCCGCCTGATAGCCATCCAATCCGGGCATCTGACAGTCCATCAAAATCAAGTCGAACTCCTCCGCTTCCCACGCCGCTACGGCGCTTAGACCGTTATCCGCTATCGTCACTTTGCATCCCAAGTTTTCCAATACCCGCCGCACCACCTTCTGGTTCACGACATTGTCCTCGGCAACGAGTATCCGGCGGTTCTCACCGGCAGTCGGGCGGGCTGAATCGACGGTATGCATATTCGGTTGGCTTTGCGTATAGCCCGGCTTGGAGCTTGATTCTGGCGTCATCAGCAGCAACTGGAGCAGTTCGCGCGGCACGATAGGTTTGAGCAGATACCCAGCAAATCCAAGTTCGGCGAAACTGATCGCATCACGACGCTCCGAGGTCGTCAAGAGTATTAACCGGGTCGGTGTGAGCATGCGCTGCGCAGCGATCAAGCCGCCGATGTTCGCGTCATCGAGAAGGATCATGCGCTGATCGATCAGCGCCGTCCGAAATGGCCGCATCGAGGTCGAGGCCATTTGTATCAACGCGATTGCTTCATTCATCGAATCGACGCAGACCGGTTCGCAACCGTAGTGAAGCAACAGGGTGGTTAACACTCTCCGATTGGTTGAATTGTTGTCCACCAGCAGAACCGGCATATTCATGAGAATCGGAACTTCCAAGTGTGCGGGCGCCGGCTTGTCGACGCGGACAACATGTGCTGAGAACCAGAAACACGAACCGCGTCCCTCGTCAGACCTAACACCGCTCTCGCCGCCCATCAATCGCACTAAGCGCTGCACGATCGACAGCCCCAATCCAGTTCCGCCGAATTTGCGTGTCGTCGAACTATCGACTTGGGAAAACGGTTGAAATAGCGATTGAATCCGATGTGCGGGTATTCCGATGCCAGTGTCCCGAATCTCAAAATGCAGACCCACGGTGGGATCTCGTGAGAGCATCTTCACGCTAATGGCTATCTCGCCTCGCTCGGTGAACTTGACGGCATTGCCGCCGAGGTTCAACAATATTTGGCGCAGCCTTCCCGCATCGCCACGGACGCGTGTCGGGACAGCTGGATCAATCTCGATTGTCAATTCCAAGTTCTTGGCGTGCGCCTGTACGGCTAACAGCCGGCCCGCCTCGTATACAGTGTCGTGCAAATCCATATCGATGCATTCAAGCTCAAGTTTTCCTGCCTCGATTTTCGAAAAATCCAAAATGTCGTTGATAATAGTCAGCAGGGCTTTAGCGCTGTGTCCGACAGTCTCTGCATAGTCACGCTGAGTATCGGTCAGACTTGTTTCGAGCAACAGCTCGGCCATGCCGATGACACCGTTCATCGGCGTACGAATTTCGTGACTCATATTCGCAAGAAATTCGCTTTTGGCGATATTTGCCGCTTCGGCAGTCAAGCGCGCTTCACGCAGTTCCGCATTAGTCTTATATCGCTCGGTCACATCTTGCATGATGCCCACCCAACGCTTTGCTTGACCATTTTCGACGTCCACTTCCCCACTCATGCGCGCCCATCGTTGTTTGCCGTCTGCGGTAACGAAAGGCAGCTCGATTTCGTAAGGCGTACCCGCTTCTACCGATTGCATGAGGGCTGCGTATAGCCGCGCTATCGACTCCTTGGAATACAACGATTCGATCAATGCGGTGCAAATCTTGGTTTTCGGATCGACTTCATGAATGCGATAAAGCTGCTCCGACCAGATCATTTCATCCGTTTCCAGGATGTGCTCCCATCCGCCAATATCTCCGAGCCGGCTCACACGTTTTAGAAGCTCCGTTTGTTTGCGCGCGATCCGGTCGGCGCTCACACGGTCCGATACATCGCGTAGAGTCCAGACCTCTTGGTCGACCGAAGGCCCCATTTGGTGCTCGATCCATATGGACCTGCCGTCGCGGCAGATGACCGGAAGCGTGAGCTGCGGCCCTTTTGCGGCCCGCCATAGATCGAGCGCATGCCGCTGAGCGGTTGTACCCTCGGCGCATTCCCGAGTCAGCAAGCGCCGGACGTAGCTATCGACCGATGTGAGATCAGCGCGTGAATACCCCGTAATTTTTTCGACCGCCGCGTTGACGTACATGACATCGGCTTGCACGAGGACGATTCCCATAGGAAGGGAGTCCCACTCACAGGCAATTGGCACGGTGTCCTTCGTCATGAGCACAGAGCGTACTATCCTTGATGCGGAATACAGCGAAGCGACCCGCATTCGACCCGCACCGCGCTGCGGCATTGGCTCGCTTGATTGGTGTGATATGTAAAAACTACGCCTTGAACCAGCCGGTCTGGCTGCGGCGCACGTGCCACATCAGACTCGCGGCTCCCCGCGACTGGGGCGTGGAATCAAGCCGAATTGGGTTTCCGCATACGCCAATTTTATTATTATAATCAGATACTTATGCGAGTGGTGGTGAGAGGGGGAATCGAACCCCCGACCTCGGCGTTATGAGTGCCACGCTCTAACCAGCTGAGCTACCTCACCACGAAGAACGGCGGATTGTCCGGACGTGGCGCCCCTCTGTCAAGCCGATATTCCGACTGATTCCATCCAAATCAACGAGTTACCCCGAGACGCACCCAAATATCGTCATTGCGCCCCGTGATACTGCCCACCGTCGGCGCGAGTGACCTTTCCGGACCGGGTCGCGAATTCACTCCGGGTGAGCCGCCCGATGTTCGCGGCGAAGGCGGGATACCGTCGCACCAACTCATCGCGGTAGCCGATCTCGAAATCCGTTGGTTCGAAGCCCGGCGCCATTTGCGTCCCCACGAAGGAGAAGCTGCGCGGCGTCGTGGTGGTAGGCGCGGCGCCCTGCCATACGCCCTTTGGCACGACGAACTGCGCGAGTTCGCCACCCATCACATCCGAGCCTAGAATCACGGAACGGGCCTTTCCGTCCGGGTACAGCAGCAGCAGTTCGAGCGGCGCGCCGCGGTAAAAATGCCAGACCTCGTCGGTCTTCAAGCGATGCAGGGCCGAAAAATCCCGCGGGGTCACCACCGCCACGATTGCGCCGCCCGCCGCATGCGGATGTCCCTCATAGCGAGGCGGCAACAGCGCACCCTGCGACACGTCCTCGCTGGTGTAGGTGACCGCGAACCATGCGCCTTCCTGGGGAATGCGCTGCATCTTGAAATGCGCGACCAGCCGGCCTGCCTCGCCGGGTGGCGCCTGTTCCGCCGCGGCGGCGCTACCGAGCACCGAAAGTGTCAGCGCAACGACCGCGCAGCCGGCGTGGCGCCAGCGGCTCAAACGTTGAACCGGAAGTGCATGACATCGCCCTCGCGGACGACATACTCCTTTCCCTCCAGGCGGAGCTTCCCGTGTTCCTTCGCGCCCGCCTCGCCTTTGTTGGCGATGAAATCTTCATAGGCGATGACTTCGGCACGGATGAAACCATGTTCGAAGTCGGTGTGAATCACGCCCGCCGCCTGCGGCGCCGTCGATCCCGCGTGAATGGTCCACGCCCGCACCTCTTTGACGCCGGCGGTGAAATACGTCTGCAAACCGAGCAGCGCGTAACCACCGCGTATGACGCGGTTGAGCCCGGGTTCGTCCAATTTCAGCTCTTTCAAAAAATCTTCCCGATCCGCCTCGTCGAGTTGGGATATGTCCGCCTCGATCGACGCGCATACGGGAACCACCACGGCGCCCTCCGCTTTCGCCAGCTCGCGCACGCGATCCAGCCGAGGATTGTCGGTGAATCCGGTTTCATCCACATTCGCCACGTACATGACCGGTTTATCGGTCAACAGATGAAAATCCCGCAGCAGCAATTTCTCGTTGGCGTCCAGACCCATCGCACGCACGGGCTTGGCGAGATTCAACTGGTCACGCACCCTGGCCAGCAGATCGCGCGACTTGATCGCATCCTTGTCCGCCGCCTTCGAGGCTTTGACGGCCTTCTGGTAGGCCCGGTCGATGCTGTCCAGATCGGCGAGCGCGAGTTCGGTGTTGATGACCTCGATGTCGTGCGCGGGATCGATCTTGCCGGCGACGTGAATGATGTCGTCGTTCTCGAAACACCGCACCACGTGCGCGATCGCGTCCACTTCACGAATGTGCGCCAGAAACTTGTTGCCCAAGCCCTCGCCCTTCGATGCGCCGGCCACCAGTCCGGCGATATCGACGAACTCCACGGTGGTCGGCAGGATGCGCTCGGGATGGACGATTTGCGCCAGTTTGTCGAGCCGCGGGTCCGGTACGGGCACCACGCCCACATTCGGATCGATGGTGCAGAACGGATAGTTCTCCGCCGCGATTTGTGCGCGGGTGAGGGCGTTGAACAGGGTTGATTTCCCGACGTTCGGTAAACCGACGATTCCACAGCGAATTGGCATTAGAGCTTTCCTGCGCGGCTGTGCAATGTCGTCATCGCACGCTCGGCGCCTTGTTCGAGTAATAGCGGCATACAGTCCGCCGCCGTGTCGACCGCCTCCAGAATCGCGTCCTCTTCGGTGCGCGGTGCACGGGTCAACACGTAGTCGATCACCTCGGCCTTGTTGCCCGGATGTCCTATTCCGAGTCGCAATCGCCAAAAGCTCTCGCCGATGTGCGCGATCGTATCTCGCAGTCCGTTGTGGCCGCCGTGGCCGCCGCCGTGCTTGAGGCGCAGGCTGCCGACCGGCAGGTCGAGTTCATCGTGCACCACCAAGATATCGTCGGGCGCGATCTTGAAAAAATCGCTGATCTGCCGAATCGACAAACCGCTGCGATTCATATAGGTCGTCGGTTTCAACAGGATCAATTCGCGGCCGCTCAACGTGATCCGAGCGGTCTCCCCCGAGTATTTACGGTAATCGCGAAACTCGCCGCCGTGCCGTCGGGCGAGCACATCCACGAACCAAAACCCCGCATTGTGCCGGGTGGTCAGATGCTCCGGTCCAGGGTTGCCGAGACCGACGATAACGCGTAACGGCAATCCTGCCATCGTGGACTCACCCCATGCAGTAACGCCTGCGGCAAACCAGGGCCGCCGCGTCGACGGCCCCGATCCGCGGCAGGCTCGCGAAAGTTATTTCTTGGCGTCTTTCTTTGCAGGTGCCTTGGCATCTGCCTTGGCCGGCTCGGCCTTCTTCGCCGCATCGCCGCCCGCCGCCGCTGCAGGTGCCGCCGCACCCTCCGCCGCCGCTGCTGCCGCAGGCTCGGGTTCTTCCGCTCGGGGATTGTGGATGGCCACCACCGCGACATCTTCCTTCGCCAATGCCAACAGCTCGACGCCGTCCGGAATCTTCAACTGAGACAGGTGGATGCTCTCGTTGATCGACAACCCGGAGAGATCGACTTCGATGAATTCCGGCAAATCCTTCGGCAGGCACGACACTTCCACTTCAGTGCGCATGTGCGACACGATGCCGCCCTGCGATTTGACGCCCGGCGAGATCCCGGCACCCGTGAAATGCAGAGGAATGCTGATGCGAATCTTCTGGTTGTCTTCCACGCGCTGAAAATCGATGTGCACGATGGCGTTCTTGAAAGGGTGCCGTTGCACATCCTTCAGGATCGCCGCCTGCGTTTCATCGCCCACCTTCAGGCTCAAAATGGTGGAATAAAAACGCTCGTTGTCGAGCATGATCAAGAGCTTCTGATGGCTCAAGGTCAATGCCCGCGCCTGCGAATGTCCGCCGTAAAGAATTGCCGGCACTTTTCCTTCGTGACGCAGGCGGCGGCTCGCACCTTTGCCTTGCATCTCGCGGAACTCGGCAACGAGTTCAAAAGAGGTTTTCATAATCGTCTCCAGTTACATCACACACACGACGCCCCCGCACCGCGACCAGTTTGCGGGGGCGCCGACCAATCCGTTCAATCGACCCGTTCAATCAACATACAAAGAGCTCACCGACTCATCGTCGCTGATGCGCCGTATGGTCTCGGCGAGCAACCCCGCGACGCTCAGCTGCCGGATCCGGCTGCAGGCCTGCCCGGCGGCGGACAGCGGGATCGTATCGGTCACCACCAATTCGTCAAGCACCGAGGTGGAGATGCGCTCGATGGCGTTGCCCGACAACACGGCATGGGTGATGTAGGCCACCACCCTGATCGCACCCTCGTCCTTCAAGGCCTGCGCCGCCTGGCACAGAGTACCGGCCGTATCGACCATGTCATCGAGCAGGATGCAGCTCTTGCCCTCGACCTCGCCGATGATGTTCATCACCTTCGACTCGTTCGGCCGCGACCGTCGTTTGTCGATGATGGCAAGCTCTGCATCGTCCAGCGCCTTGGCGAGCGCCCGTGCTCGCACCACACCGCCGACGTCCGGCGATACGACGATCATGTTGTCGTGCTTCTGCTTCCACGCATCGCCGAGCAGCACGGGCGAGGCATACACATTGTCGACCGGTATGTCGAAGAAGCCTTGAATCTGGTCGGCATGCAGATCGATGGTCAGCAACCGATCGACACCGGCCCGCGCGATCATGTTGGCGACCAGCTTCGCGCCGATGGCTACGCGCGTGGCGCGCGGGCGCCGATCCTGCCGCGCATACCCGAAGTAAGGCACCACCGCGGTGATTCGCTTGGCCGACGCGCGGCGGCACGCGTCGGTCATCAACAACAGCTCCATCAAATTATCGTTGGCCGGCGGACAGGTGGACTGCACGATGAACACGTCGCGCCCGCGGACATTTTCCATCAACTCGGCATTGATCTCACCGTCGCTGAAGCGGCGAATGTCCGAATGACCCATGGGCACGTGGAGGTGACGGGTGATTTCCTGGGCCAGTAAGGGGTTCGCATTACCGGCGAACACCGAGATGGCTAAGGAATCGAATTCGTTGCTTCGCGACATATCAGAACCAGCCGTAGCTCACGCACAATGGCTGGGGTGGAAGGATTCGAACCTCCGAATGGCGGGATCAAAACCCGCTGCCTTACCACTTGGCGACACCCCAATT
>CAZZXZ010000076.1:0-17519 GCA_964658135.1 uncultured Acetobacteraceae bacterium
GGGGACGCGCGGAAAGAGTACCGGCCATGGAAACCACCTCCACTTCAACCTCCACCGGGACGGGCTCCGGGGCCGCCGCCACGGCTTGGGCCGCGGGAACCGAATAGTTTGCCGCGCGAAAAGCCGACAGGATGGGAAGATTGACGCCGGTCGAGAGGGCTTCGATGTCGCCGGCGGCGCTGGCAAGTCCGACGGCGAGCATTCCGGCGCGCTGAATCGCGTCGAGAATGGCCTTCAGTTCCGCGGTCTGCGGCGGTTTCTCCAGATCGCTGAGGTCGACACAGACGCCGGTACGCTGAAAAAATTTCGGTGCCGTGGCCATGCGCCCGGTCAATTCGTCGAGCAGCACACCGGTATCCAGGGTTCGGATCCGCAATTGCATCAAGCCGACCTGCCCATAACGGATATCGACGGCGCTCGGCGTCGACACGTCGGCAGCCCGCCTGGCACCAAGATTTACGTCTGTACTCAAAACATTCCCCACACGATCGGTTTGCGCGCGAAGTGTACCGCTTACGTCCGCCGATTCAATTGAAATGCGCGATCGTCTTTCATGTCATCCTAATGGAAAAGCCGCCAACCGGAGCACACAGTGAAAGTCATCGCCGCATTCCTCGTCACGGCCGGTCTGGGAACGCTGCCGGTCCGCGGCGACCCGGTGTCGCCGATCGATGGCCGCCGCATGTCGGCGACGGTCAAAACGCTCGCCTCCGATGGCTTCCAGGGACGTGCGCCCGGCACCGCCGGGGAGACGGCCACGGTGGCCTATCTGGTCGATGAATTTCGCGCGTTGGGATTACGCCCGGCCGGCGAGCACGGCGGCTGGCTGCAGGAGGTGCCGTTGATCCATACCATCGCCGGCACGCCGGTACGGCTCGAGGTCCGCGTCGCCGGGTCGACGCTGCCGCTTGAGGTCGGTCGCGACATCAGTCCGCAGACGGCGCGGGCCGTGGCGGCGGTGAGCATCGTCGACGCACCGATGGTGTTCGTCGGCTACGGCGTTACGGCGCCCGAGCGGGGTTGGGACGACTTCAAGGACGTCGATCTGCACGGCAAGGTCGCCATTTTTCTGGTCAACGATCCGGATTTCGAAGCCGCCGCGGACGAGCCGGTGGCCGGAAAATTCGGCGGGCGGGCGATGACCTACTACGGTCGCTGGACCTACAAGTTCGAGGAGGCGTCGCGTCGTGGTGCCCTCGCCGCGCTGGTGGTGCATGAGACCGCTGCCGCCGGTTATGGCTGGAATGTGGCGGCCAACGCCGTGGGCGGGACTTACAGCATCGTGCGGCCCGCGGACCAGCCGCAGCCCGTACTTCTGCAGGGCTGGATCGCGCGCGAAGCGGCGGTCGAGGTGTTCGCCAAGGCCGGGCTCGATTTCGACACGCTCAAGCGCGAGGCGCGCAAGCCCGAGTTTCGCCCGCGCGAGCTGCCGGGCGCGCTCTTCAGCATCGACATGCCGGTGCAGACCGAGCGGGTGGCGAGCCGCAACGTGCTCGCAAAGTTGCCGGGCACGCGTCATCCCGACGAGAGCATTCTGTTCGCCGCGCATTGGGATGCATTCGGAGTCGGCGCAGCGGATTCCGCCGGGCGCACCATCCGACCCGGCGCCAACGACGATGCCCTCGGCGTGGCCGGCGTGCTCGAATTGGCGCGCGCCTTCGCCCATGCGCCACGCACCGAGCGGACCCTCGTTTTCGCGGCTTGGACCGCGGAAGAACGCGGTCTGCTCGGATCGGAGACCTTCGGCGTCCATCCGCTGTTCGCGTTGGACAAAACGGTGGCGGACCTGACGCTCGACATTCTGCAAACGGCTGGACCGGCGCGCGACGTCGTGCTCGTCGGCGCCGGTCAGAACGAACTCGAGAAGGACCTCGCAAGTGCCGCCGCCGCGCAGGGACGCACCGTGACGCCGGACGCCAAGCCGGAACGCGGTCTGTTTTTCCGCGCCGATCACTTCTCGCTCGCGAAGCGCGGCGTTCCCACGTTGTTGTTGATGGCCATCGGCGGCGGCGCCGATCTGGTCGACGGCGGTCGGCCGGCCGGCGACGCTTGGGTCGCCGACTATACCGCCCATTGCTACCACCAGACTTGCGATGCGTGGAATGCCGCCTGGGATCTGCGCGGCGCCGCGCAGGACGTCGATCTGTTCTACCGCATCGGCTCCCGGTTGGGGAACTCCCGCGAATGGCCGACCTGGTATGCGGGCTCCGAGTTCAAGACCATTCGCGATGCGAGCGGCGCAGCGAGGGCGCGGTAGTCGGTACTACGCCGCTCCCTCGCTCAAAACCGCGCGTCCAACGCAACGTGATAGGTGCGCAGAGTGTCGTAGCCGATAATCTGACCGATGAACACGCCCTGCTGCTGCAGCATGGTGTCGACGAAATGCGAATTGGCGGCGTTATCGACGGATGCCGTCACGCCCCAGCGACCGTTTTCGGCACGAATTCCCGTCGACACGGTGAGGACGTTATAGGCCGACTGGTACTCGTTCGGATCCGCCTTGGCTTCGAAATATTGTTTGGTGCGATAACTGTCGTTCAAATCCAAAAAGTAGCGCAACTCGCTGGTGAGCGCCGTGTCGTAGCGCGCATCGAGGTTGGTCGACACCTTGGGCGAGTTGAACAACGGCTTGCCGGCGAGGTTTTGATAGCCGTTGACGCAGCCTTCCGCCACGGTCTGCGTGGTGCTGTAGCACTGTCCGTAAGGGAAGTTGGTGAACCGCGCATTGGCATACGTCATGGCGGCGGACATGCTGAATTCATGGGTGAACATGAAGCTGACATCGAGATCCACCCCGTCGCTCTTCAAGCGCGGTGCATTCGCGACGATGACCGAGAGTGGCGAGATGGGCGAGTGCAAGGTGGTCTGGAAATTCTTGAACGTTTCATCGAAGGCGGCGGCATTGAGGGTCAGCCGACGATCGAACCACTGGGATTTCACGCCCAATTCGTACGAGGTGGCGATTTCGGGTTTGACGACGCCGCCGTTGCTCGCCGTGATGTCGGCCGGCGCGGTGCCGACGTTGAAGATCACGCCGGGTCCCTTGTAGCCGCGCGCTGCGGTGCCATAGACCATCACCGCCGGTGCGATCTCGTACTGCAGACCGCCGCGCCAGGAAGTGAACGTGTCGTCGATGTGCGCGGCGGCGTTCAAGACGCCGAAATTGGAATCCGGCCCGTTCCAAAACGGCACGATGGGTACGCCGGCGTTCAACATGGTGCGATTCAGCGAGCCGCGATCATCGTCATGGGATTCCCGGAGCCCCGCAATGAGATGCAGCTGCGAAGTGATGTCGAACGTGGCTTCGCCGAAGCCTGCATAGCTCACGTTGGTCTGCCGCTGGTCACCGAAATTATCGACGGTCGGCAGCGGCGGCGCGAGGATGCCGAGCGTAAAGTCGTCCTGTAGTTTTTCGTGGAAATAGAACAGGCCGGCCACGTAATGCAGGCGATCGGCCACCGGTGAGGCGTAGCGAATCTCGCCCGTGAATTGCTCGTAGTGGCCGACGTCGATGTTTTCGGGTTGATTGTTGTACGGGTTCGAACTCGGATACGCCGCGGTGGATTGATCGATGTCGTTCTGGCGATAGGAGACCACCGACGTCAGTACGCCCTGCCACGGCAGCGTGTAGTCACCCTGCAAGGTGTACGCACCGGTATGTCCGCGGTCGAAATAGGGCACGTCGCCCAGATCGTAGGCGGAGCGATTGTTCGGGCCCGGATTCTGATGGCTGGTGTTGATGTCGTAGTTGTAGACCTGCGCACCCGCATTGACCAAGGTGAAGTTGGCGGGTTCGTACTGCCGTATGGTGTAAGCGGCGCCGTTCTGATTGTGACTGGACCACTCTCCCGTGAAATTGAGGTCTAGATTCTCGACCGGCAGCCAGCGCAGACGAACCCGGGCACCGCCGGAATCCTTGTCGTTCATCTCCTGTCCGGTGTTGACCTCGAGGATGGTGCCGTCGCGCTTGAACTGCCAACCGGAAACACGGATCGCCGCCGTCTCCCCGATCGGCAGGTTGACCGTCCCGGTGTATTGCTGATCGTTCAAGGTGCCGTAGGAGACGCGCCCGATCGCTTCGAGTTTGCCGATTTCCGGTGCGTTGCTGACGATGTTGATCAAACCCGCGGACGCATTTTTGCCGAACAGCATGCCCTGCGGACCTTTGAGCACTTCGACGTGCTGCACGTCCACCAAATCGGCGACGGATCCGGCCGCCGACCCCAGCGGGACGCCGTCGAACGCGACGCCGACCGATTGATCCACGCCGACGCCGCCGGCCGCGGTGCCGACGCCGCGCACGCTGAAATTGTTGGCCGCCGCCAGAAAGGACTGGTTGAACGTGACGCTTGGCACCAGGCGCATCAACGCCGAGGTGTCCAGCACGTCCTGCGCTTGCAAGGTGGCTTGCGAAACGACGGTGATCGACTGTGGCACGTTCTGCAGGCTTTCGGCCCGTTTGGTGGCGGTGACCACGATCTCTTGCAGACCCGCCGCTTCGGGCGGTGTCGACTGCGCTGACGCGACTCCGGCGAACGCCGACAAACCCAACGCACGCAGGTACGTATCCCAATGAGACATTATTGTTTCTCCCCTTTTAAGCCAGCATCGCGACTCTTCGGTCCGCGCCGGATGTCCGGTGCGGTGTGTTCGCTCGTGCGCCTAGTGTGCTCGAATGATCGACGAAACGGTAGGCGAATTAACAAAAGTCGATTTCAAATTGGCGTGCAGTCTCCTGCGGTGCGCTCGCAGGGTGCACTCGCGGATTGCGGCGCATGGGTTGCGATATAGTGACGCGATGCAACAGCTGAGACGGTATCTGCCCAGCGATGGGATCGATGCGATCATGCAGGGTCTGGCAGCCGATGGCGGGGTGATCGTGCGCGATTTCATCGACGCCGATCCCTTGCGGCGGCCGAGCCGGGCGAGTATGTGTCGGCGGTGATGCCGGCGGGCTCCCTCGGTTGGCTCACGCCGGAAGAGGCCTCGCCGATCGGTGTGCCGTGGAACATCGCGAAAAATTATTCGCCGCGCGTGCAGCGCATGCTGGGCTACGTGTCGCCCCGCCACGCGCCGCGCAAGGCGCCGTTGAATTGGCTCATCGACTTCAAAGACACGAGTTTGCATCTCGCGGCCGTGAACGCAACCGCGAACGCCGGCGATGCCGGCAACGGCGGCAAACGCTAGCGACGAGGGCGCGCTTCGCTCATTCCATGTCGAAGTGGCAGTCTTGCAGCGGTACCAGGCGAGTTTTCTTCCAGTACTTGTGACCCAGATACAGAAACACGAAGGCGGGCAGGGTGAGGTATCCGGTGATGAAATCGAACCACGAGAACACCGGCGTCTGGAATACGCTGATGTTGGCGCCGAACAGCACGATCACGAACAAGACGACGGCGAGCCAGGGGCCGTAGGGATAAAATTTCGCCTTGAATTTCAGCTCGTCGAGGCTGCGGCCCTGGGCGACCCAGGCTTGCCGAAAGCGCAGATGGCACACCGCGATTCCCAGCCAGATCAAGAAACCGCTGAGACTCGAGGCGTTGTAGAAGATCTTGTAGATTTTCTGATCGCCCACCAGAGTCGAGAAGAAGGCCAGCGCGCTCACGCCGCCCGTGAACCACAGCGCCGCCGCGGGTACGCCGCGCCGGTTCAGCCGGCCGAAAAAGGCCGGCGCCTTGCCGCTGTGAGCCATCGCATGCAGCATGCGCGAGGCTACGTACATGGACGAATTGCCCGCCGACAGGACGGCCGTCAAGATGACCGCGTTCATGAGATTCGCGGCGTAATAGCCGAACCGCGGCAGATTTTGAAACACCATCGTGAAGGGCGACAACGCGACGTGCGCCTCGTCGCCGTGCATCAAGTTGGTGTTGGTGTAACCGATCAAGGTGCCGACCACGAAGATTGCCCCGACGTAGAACAGCAGGATGCGCCAGAACACGCTCTTGATGGCCTTCGGCACGTTCGTGCTCGGGTCGCTGGTCTCCGCCGCGGCGAGACCGACGCTCTCGGTGCCCTGGAACGAAAAACCCGCCACCAAGAACACCATCAACACGGATGTCACGCCGCCGACGAACGGCGCCCGCGTCCCGCTCTGCGGATCGCTCAGCGTCCAGTTGTGAAAGCCGACCGCATGCGGACCCAGCATCCCCGTGATCATCAAGGCCCCCGCACACAGGAAGATGATCACGGTGGCGACCTTGATGCTCGAGAACCAGTATTCCGCCTCGGCATAGGCTTTGACGGACAGCAGGTTGAGCGTCATCAAGAGCGCGAAGAAACCCATGGCCCACACGGTCGAGTTCGCGTCCGGAAACCAGAATTTCACGATCAATGCGCCGGCCACCAATTCGGCGGCGAGGGTGGCCGCCCAGCTGAACCAGTAGTTCCAGCCCACCGCGAAGCCGAGCGAAGGATCGACGAAGCGTTCGGCATACGCTTCGAACGAACCGGCGATGGGCAGTTGGGTCGCCATCTCGCCCAACGATTGCATCATGCAATACACCGTCACGCCCATGATGGCATAGGCCACCATGGCACCGCCGGGACCCGCCTGCGCGATCGCTCCGCCGCTCGCGAAGAAGAGGCCCGTGCCGATCGCGCCGCCGATCGCTATCATGCTCAACTGTCGGGATCCAATGCCGCGCTTGAGATCGCGCGAGTCATCTGAAGTCATGCAGGGCTTCCTCGAAGTGCGGGAGTGGGTCGTTGCGGTATCTCAGTATGAGGAGTAATGCGTAACATGGTCCAGAGAAGTCATTCGAAGTGCGCCGCCGATGGCGCGCGATCCAGGCGGCGCAACGCCGCGTCGGTTGCGCTGACGGCGCGGGTGGTGCCGGTGCTGGCGGCGCTGCTCGTCAGCGTCGTTGGCATGGCGGTCAGCGTGGCGCACGCCGATTCGCCGACGACCATCACGCCGGGAATTGCCGGCGAGGGGCCCATGCATCCTTTTCCTCAGGCGGCTTATCAGCCCGCCAAGGAGGCGACCTACCGGGTGGTGTTCGCCATGACCAAGGCGGGCGATACGCCCACCGAGGCGAGTTCCTCCTTGGTGCGCGTGGCGAAGACCGTCAACCTCTATGTCTCCGCCGGCGTGCCGCTCGGCCATTTGAAATTCGTGGCGGTGGCGTATGGGGCGGCGACGGCGGCGATGCTCGATCAAACGCATTACAAGGCCAAATTCGGCGTCGATAATCCGAATCTCGAGTTGATCCGCAAGTTGCGCGCCGCCGGGGTGGATGTCGCGGTGTGCGCTCAAGCCGTCGTCGACGGCGGTTTCGAAACAGCGTGGCTGTCGCCCGACGTCACGTTGGCGCTCTCGGCGCTCACCACCATCACGCTGCTGCAGCAGCAGGGCTACGCTCTACTGCCGCTGTAACGCCGCGACGATCGTCGGCGTCGCGCCGCCGATGGCGAGACACACGCATGCCACCGCGGTCAGGCGCGCCCGCAGCGGTAGATACCAGGCCGGCAGCGCTGCGCGGGTCGCGAGCCGGCGGTCCTGGGCGTACTGCGCCGCGAAACCCACGATCATCAAACCGCTCGCCGGCGGCGCGCTCAGCAACAGGGCGATCCACGCGAGCAGCGCCGGCACCACGCTCCAGACGAAGCTCTCGTTGCGGCGGCGTGTGGAGAGGCCCGGCAGCGTCATCGCGAACGCCCAGTGCAAGGCGCCGACGAAGCTCAAGATCACGGCGCCGTACGCGAACAACGCGCGGCCGCTGACGGCCTCGAAGGTGCGCGAACCGAGCCCGGCGCAGGCCAGGAAAACGAACGGCAGCAAGCCGCCGGCACCGAGCCAGACGGCCGTCGATCGATTGGGGTCGGGTGCCGAGTGATCGAGCATGCCGTCGAGTATAAGGTTGCCGGCGAGCGAACGCGCTCATTTCCCTCTACACTGCACGACCTATGAAAATTCCCAAAGGTCTGCAGCCGCTGATCGACGATGGGATGGTCGATACGGTGGTGCGCAACCTGAAGAGCGGCAAGGAAGCTTCGGTGTACATCGTGGCGTGCGGCAACACGCTGCGCTGTGCGAAGGTGTACAAGGAGGCTGAACACCGCGGCTTTCACCGCCTCGCCCAATACCAGGAAGGCCGCAAGACACGCAGCAGCCGCGATGCACGCGCCACGGGCAAGCGCGGTCGACACGGACGTCAGGTACAGGAAGCGGAGTGGAAGAACGCCGAAGTCGATGCGTTGTACCGCCTGGCAGGAGTGGGGGTCCGTGTGCCCGCTCCGCATTTGGTGCACGAAGGCGTGCTGCTCATGGAATTGGTGCAGGACGCGCAGGGCGATCCGGCGCCGCGACTCAACGACGTCGAAATTTCCGCCGAGCAGGCCCGCATCTGGTTCTTGTTCATGATCGCGCAAATCGTGCGCATGCTCTGCGCCGGGTTGATTCACGGCGATCTTTCCGAGTTCAACGTGCTGTTGGACGCGCACGGGCCCGTCATCATCGATTTGCCGCAGGCGGTGAACGCCGCCGGCAACAACAACGCCTTTGCCATGTTGGAACGCGACGTCAACAACATGCGGGCGACCTTCGGGCGTGCCGCGCCGGAGTTGCTCGAGACCAATTATGCGCACGAGATCTGGCGTCTCTACGAAGCGAGCGAGTTGACGCCCGAATCGGTGCTCACCGGTCGGCACGTGCGTGACACCGCCGCGGCCGACGTGGCCGCCGTGCTCGATCAGATCGAACAGGAACGTCGTGAAGCCGAAGAGCGGCAGCGGCGCCGCGACGAAGCGGAACTCGGCTGAGCGCGGCGCCGGCTCATTGCGTGTGACGAATGGTGCCGTCCGGCTGCAGCGTATCGCCGGGCTTCATGCCCCGCGGGCATGCGCCGACATAGTGCTGATCCTGCGACAAGGTTTGCGACGTTTTACCGTTGTAGGCGGGCGTGTACTTGCCCTCCGTGTCGGTGTGGACCGTCTTCTTGTCCGGGTACGTGGTGATGCCGTTCGAGAGGATGGTGATGCCGCCCACCACGCAGGTCGATGCCGCGGCGAATTTCCCGCCGCCCAAGTCTTTGACGGCGGTGCGACAGCCCTGCATGTGCAGCAACACCGCGTCGGCGGCCTTGTCGGACGCATGATCACGGCACAACTGGTAGTGGAAGATGGTGGGTACGCCGCTCGGCTGTTGCACGCTTGCGCCGCTCACTTCCCACAAACCCGGCTTCAGTTTCGGCGGGTCGCCGGCGTGAGCGGCCGTCAGCCACAGCGATAAGACGGCGGCCCAGCGAACCTCGACGGTGCGCTTTACGGGAATTGCAATTCTGCCCGACCGGTGACCGCGACGAAATTCGCCACCCCATCACGCACCACACGCACCAACAGGGGAGCCTGCGGGCTCGGGCTCGGCACCTTCGTGACTTCGGCCACGTCGATCAGTTCCTTGGAGCCGAGGTGGGTGATCAGATCGCCGACCCGCAGACCGGCGAGGGCGCCGGGCCCGCTCGGTCTCAATTCGGTCACGATCAATCCGTTCGATTCGGTGGTGGCCTTGATGGCTTTGCGGATATCCGGCGTGGTGTTCGACAAGCCGACCATGAGCGCCGGTATCCACGTGTCCACCTCGCCGGTCAAGGTGGGATCGGCCGGCGGCTCGGGCAGTCGACCGATCGTCAAGCCGACGGCTTGCACCGACCCGCCACGCCAAACCGAGGCCACCGCCAGCGCATTCGGCGCCAGGCGTGCCGTGATCTTGCTGAGATTGCGGAAGGTCACCGGCCGCTTGTTGATGCTGAGCAACACGTCGCCGACGAACAGGGTGCTGACGGCGGGGCCTTGCGCGTCGACGGAGGTCACCAGCGCGCCGGTGGCCTTTTTCATCTCGAGCGCCTTGGCGACGATGGGGGTGGGCGCCTGCGCGGAGATGCCCAGATAGCCCCGCTCCACGTGCCCGCGTGCTTCGAGCTGGCCGATGATGGCGGCGACGGTCTCCGCCGGTATCGCGAACCCGAGTCCCACCGATCCGCCGCTGGGCGAGAAGATCGCCGAGGTCACGCCGACGACGGTGCCGTCGAGCGAGAGTAGCGGTCCGCCCGAATTGCCGTGATTGATGGCGGCGTCGGTTTGCAGGAAGTCGATGTAGGGATCGTCCTCCAGCGTGCGCGCGCGGGCGGAGATGATGCCGGCACTGACCGACTGTCCCAACCCGAACGGGTTGCCGATCGCGATCACGGCATCCCCCACCGAGACCACGTTCGAGGAGCCGAGTCGCAGGACGGGCAGATGGTTGCCGTCCACCTTGAGCAGGGCGATGTCGGTGACGGCATCGGCGCCGAGGATCTTCGCCGCCAACTCGCGACCGTCGGCGAGCCGGATGCGCACCACGCGCGCGCCCAGAATGACGTGCCGGTTGGTGATGATGAGCCCGTCGGCGCGAATGAGAAACCCGGAACCCAAGGCGCCCGATGAATGCTCCTCATCGGCGGTGGGATTGCCGGAAGCGCCGGACAGCAGCCGGCGCACCAACGCGCCGACGGCGTCGTAGCCCGAATCGGCGGCGCGCTCGGCGGCCAGTTGACCGGCGCCGACGCTCTGCTCCTCGACCATCACGGTCACGACGCTGGGGGCGACCTGGCGCACGAGGGTCGCGTAACCGGCATTGACCGCGTCGCTCGCCGCCGCGCCCGTCGACTGTAGCAACAAGACGGACGGCAGCAGCAACGCGGCGATGAAGTTCCGGTAGTTCACCAGCCCAGCCCGCCCCCATGGCCGAACCCGTAACCCGGACCCCACGGACCCCATGAGCCCCAGTCCCAGGCCGAATCGGCATACTCGTCCGCGTTCAGCTGTTGTTCATCGGCGAGGTGTTTCTGCTGTCGATCGCGCTTGTACTGGTCATACGCTTGTTGGTTGCCGACGTAGAGGCAGTTGCATCCCGTCGGATCGGCATAGACGAAGTGCACGTCGTCGCCCTTGACGCGTTGCACGAACTTGTGCGCCGGCAAGCGCTGCAACATGGCCTGGCGTTCCGGCGTGTTGGCCGGCTTGATGATGAAACCCGCCGCGGCGAGGTTGTCTTCATGATGCTGGATGGCTTCCTGGCGCGTCTGACAGGCCGTGATGAACCCGAGTCCCAACAAGAATGCGGCAGCCGTCCCGAGACGAAAATTACGCACGGGATGTGAACGAGGGGGACTGACGCGCATCGAAAATCCTTTGCCTATTTTTGAGTGCTGCGCATCGTACGCCGCCGCGGCCCCATCGACTGTCGGAGCCCGCGCAGGCTACGTGTAGGCCCCCGCCGGCTGCTAGCGATTCGCGGTGGAGGCCGGCGGGACGTCGGGCTGGTCTTCCTCGAGCGCCACGGTGGCGATCACGCCGTTCGCCTTCTGCAGCACTTCGCGGGCATAGTCCCAGTTGATCGCGACGGTCTTGTCACCCACTGCGGTGCGCAGCATGTCGGCGAACTGTTCGATGTTCGGTTCGAAACTTTGCCCTTCGGCATCGACCGGCGGATGCGCTTCGAGCAGCAACTCGCCATCCACCCACGCCACCTTGATGGGTTCATTGATCAACCGCACGGGGGTGCCGACGGGAATCAGCGGGAACAGCGCGGCGACGTCGTCCGGGTACATGCGCACGCAACCGTGCGTGACGGCGAGACCGACGGCGATCGGGTTGTTGGTACCGTGGATCAAGTACGTGCCGTTGCCGGCGGCCAACCGCATGGCATACGCACCCAGCGGGTTGTCGGGACCGGCGGGTACGCGCGCCGGTAGCGGGTCACCCGCCGCCGCATGTTCCTTGCGCACGGAGTCGGGCGGAAACCAGCTGGGATCTTTCTGCTTCTGAATGACGTGCGTGAGACCGAGCGGGGTGCGCCAATCCATCTTGCCGATGCTGACCGGATAGGTGATGACGTCGCGCGAGCCGTCGCGGTTCGGCTTCGGATAATAATAGAGGCGGTGTTCCGGCAGATTGACCACGATGCCTTCGCGCGGGCCCGGCGGCAGCAGATGCGTGTTGGGCACGATCAAGGTCTTGCCGGCCCCCGGGATCCACGGGTCGACGCCGGGATTGACCCGGATCATCTCCTCGGAACCGAGACTGTATCTACGGGCCAGATCGTAGAGCGTGTCCTCGTACACCGAGACGACGGTCTCGTCCTGGCCGACCAGCGTGTCGTCCTTGTTGGCGAGGTGATACACCGTCGCCTGAGCCGCGCCGGCCGCTCCCAACGCGAGGACGGCGGCGCAGGCGAGCCGGAGTTGCAGCCAGCGTCGCACGGCGCTCGATAAGCGGTTCTTGGTGTCCACGACGAAAGCCTAGCACGCGCCGCGGTTCGCTGCTGTGACGCGCTAGAAACTGCTGTCGTCCGCCGCCCGAGCGTGATAGGAAGGAGGCTTGCCACCGGAGAATAGTCGACGATGAGCGCCGCCGCGGACGAATTGAGCACCGATAAGGCGGTCGCCCGGCTGCGCAGCGGCGCGTTGGGACTGACCGACATCGTCGGGCAATCGTTGGCGGCCATCGCCCCCACGCTGACGCCCGCGCTCAATATCACGGTGGTGGCGGGTCTGGCCGGGGCCGGCTGTTGGATGGCGTACTTCATCGGTACGCTGGGCGTCGTCATCGTCGCGGCCAGCGTGGCGATTCTCGCCGCACGTCACCCGGAGGCGGGCGCCTACTTCGTTTACATCGGCCGGACCTTCGGGCCGTTCGCCGGTGCGCTGGCCGGCTGGGCCATGGTCAGCGCGTACCTCTTCACGGCCGTGGCGGTCGGTTTGTCGTTCACCATTTTCATGGGAAATTTCGTCGGCGTGTTCGGTATTCGGGTGGACGTGCTGCCGAAGTCGGCCGCCATGCTGGTGTTCGTGGCGACGGCCACGTTCGCGGCCTACCGCGACGTCAAACTATCCTCGCGTGCAGGCTTGGTGCTCGAAGCCGCATCGATCGCCATCATCGTCGTCATCACGGTGTTGTTCGTGCACGCGCGCGGCACGGTCGTCGACGCCGTCCAGCTCGACGTCGCGTCGTTCAAGTACGGCGCGGTGTTCTCCGCGCTGCCGTTCGTCATCTTCAGCTTCGTCGGCTTCGAAAGTTCCGCCACGCTCGCGAAGGAGTCGGCCGACCCGCAAAAAAACATTCCGCTCGCGGTCATCGGCTGTGGCGCGTTCGCCGGACTCTTCTTTACCTTGATGGCCTACTTCATGGTCTTCGGCATGGGCGACGACACGGCCACGCTGGGTGCGAGCGCGGCGCCGTTCGGCGAGGTGGCCGCCCGCGCGGGACTGGGCTGGGTATCGGCCATCGTGTATTTCGCGGCCATGATCAGCGTGTTCGCGTGCTGCCTGGCCAGCATCACCGCGGCGGCGCGCCTGTTGTTTTCCATGGGCAAGTACCGCTTCTTGCATCGCTCGATGGGAATGGTGCACGACACGCACAAGACGCCGCATCGCGCCATCGTGCTGTGTGGCGTACTGGCGGCCGCGCTTTGCCTGGCGCTGTCGCCCGCAGGCTTTCTCGACGCCTTCGGTTACGCAGGCACGCTCGCGAGTTTCGGGTTCGTCGTGGTGTATCTGATGCTGTGCGTGGTCGCACCCCTGGATTTGAAAAGAACGGGCGAGATGAAGCCGCATCACGTGCTGACGGGCGGGCTCGGCACCGCGCTCATGCTGTTCGTCATCGTCGGCAGCGTGTATCCGGTGCCGAGCCATCCCTACGACCTGCTGCCGTATCTGTTTTTCGCCTACATGGCGGTGGGCGCGGTCTGGTTCGCGGTGCTGAAAGCGAGCTCGCCGCAGACGCTGGCGTCGATTCAGCACGACATGGAAGGCTGAGCGATTGCAGTCGACGCTGCGCCCGCTGACGAGGGAGGATTTCGAGCCGGTCATCGAAGTGGCCAGACGCATCTGGCGCGCGCACTACGCGCCGCTCATCGGCGCGCCGCAGGTCGAGTACATGCTCGAGCGTCGCTTCACCGTTACGAATCTATCCCGCTACCTCGAGGCCGGCGAGTGCTGGTTCGATGTCCTGCGCTGCGACGACGTCATCGTCGGGTACTGCAGCTACGCGCGCGCCGCGACCCCCGACGTGCTGAAACTCGAACAACTGTATCTGCTTGCGGAGATGCGCGGCCGCGGGTGGGGAGCATCGATGCTGCGGCATGTGGAGCAGCGTGCTGCGACGTTGGGCTGCGCGTCGCTCACGCTGCAGGTGAACAAGCGTAACGTAGGCTCGATCGCCGTATACCGCAAAGCCGGCTTCACGGTGCTCGAGGAAGCCGTGTTCGACATCGGCGACGGTTACGTCATGGACGACTTTGTCATGGGGAAGCGACTCAGTCCGCGGAATATCGAGTAGCGTTCGGCGCCCGCTCGGTGCATGATTGCGGCCCCATTGGAAACGGCAGCGCCCTTCATTTCATGTTAAAGCGCCTTCGGGGTCATTTTTCCAATGATCTCTCCATCGACCTTGGCACCGCCAACACGTTGATTTACGTCAAATCGAAAGGCATCGTATTGAACGAGCCCTCGGTGGTTTCCGTGCAGAACGAACCCGGACGTGGCGGCAAGGTCGTGGTCGCCGTGGGCTCGGAAGCGAAAAAAATGCTCGGGCGCACGCCGGGACACATCACGGCGGTGCGGCCGATGAAAGACGGCGTCATCGCCGACTTCACGTACACCGAGAAGATGTTGCAGTACTTCATCAACAAGGTGCATGGCGATCGGTTTTTTCGTCCGAGTCCGCGCGTGCTCGTCTGCGTGCCGTTCGGTTCGACGCAGGTCGAACGCCGCGCCATCAAGGAATCGGCGGAGGGTGCCGGCGCGCGTAGCGTCGACATCGTGCCCGAACCCATGGCGGCCGCGGTGGGCGCGGGCCTGCCGGTGCACGAGGCGCGCGGCTCCATGGTGCTCGACATCGGTGGCGGTACGTCCGAGGTCGCCATCGTTTCGTTGAACGGCATCGTGTATGCGGCGAGCGTGCGCATGGGCGGCGACAAGTTCGACGAGGCCATCACCCAGTACGTGCGACGCAACTACGGCATTTTGATCGGCGAAACGACGGCCGAGCGCATCAAGATCGAGATCGGCTCGGCCTATCCCGGCGATCAGGTGCGGGAAATCTCCGTGCGCGGACGGAATTTGTCGGAGGGCGTGCCGCGCGGCTTCACCTTGAATTCGAACGAGATCCTGCAGGCCCTCGAAGAGCCGCTGCAGGGTATCGTCAGCGCGGTGCGACAGGCCTTGGAACAGACGCCGCCTGATCTCGGCAGCGACGTCGCGGAACGCGGCATCGTCATCACGGGCGGCGGTGCGCTGCTGCGCGACATCGACAAACTTCTCATGAAGGAAACCGGTCTGCCCGTCGTCATCGCGGACGATCCGCTGACCTGCGTGGCGCGCGGCGGCGGCCGCATTCTGGAGCTCACCGAAGAACGCGGACACGGCGACTTCGGTCTGCAGTGACGCTGCCGGCGCCGCCGGGCCGACCCCTGACTAACCGGTGGGCGCCGCGGGGCTGGGTGGTGTCACACGGCTGGGTTGCGGCACGACGGCGGCCACGTTGGCGCGCGACACCCAGCCCGTGCGCCCTTCGCGGGTCTCGACCAGCACGAAGTCGTCGTGTTGCGCGGTCATCCGGACGGTCTCGGCTTCCGGCAGCGTAAAGAGCGGATCGCCCATCGGTACCGGCGACACGCGCACCGGGGTCGCGGCCGTGATGATGACGCCCTCGTGCAGCAGCGGCCACAGCGCCGCGCCATGCGCCACGGTGAGCGCCGCGAGGACGAACCCCGCCGCGAGCGCCGTGTAGCGCCACCCCGGATGACGCCGCGACCACTGACCCGCCAGGAGACTGCCACCCACCAGGACGACGCCGAGCAGGCCGGTCCACGCCAGCAGCGTCGAATTCAACGGCTCGAGCGCTTGCCGCCACGGATCCGCCGGGGACGGCAGGTGCACCGCGGCCCGCACGATGCCCAAGTTGGTCGCAATGTCGGGATCACGCGGCGCCAGCAACCGGGCGCGCTCGTAGTTGAGCACGGCCAGTCCCGGCTTGCCCGCGCGTGCGTAGGCATTGCCCAGGTTATAAAGGCCCGCCGCCGAATAGCTCGGCGCGGCCGGCGCCGCGCGCGCCTGGCACCCAACGACGAGAAGAAGGGCGAGCGTGCCGCTGCGCAGTCCGGTGCGCGTCATGTAGGGGTCCCCTCCGCGAGATGCCGGCGCACGACGGCGGTCCACCGCGCGAAATCCGTGCTCGTCACTGCCTGGCCGGAGTAGGCGGCTTCGTCGGCGAGCGCAAACATTTCACCGACCTCGCGGCCGTCGGCGCCGAGTCGCGCGTCGATCTCGGCGGGCGACAGTGTATCCGGTGCAATCCGCCAGCGCGCCGCGAGGCGTTCCTGCAAACCTTGCCGCGCGATGCCGAAGAATAGCCGGCTGTCGCCCGCGGCGGCGGCGCCGTCGAGTCGTTGTATGACGCGCTGGGACTCTTTCGACAAGCTTGCTGCGCTCTTCTTGGCGGCGCGGCCGGCGGACCGGGTCCGCGGCCGTAACGCGAGCCAGCCGCCGGCGAACGCAAGCGCCAGCAAGGAGGGCAGTACGAGGAACCGCGGTTGCAGGTACAGCGGGGTCAACGAGCGCACCGATGCGCTCGCGGCCGCGCGATCGGGCCGTAGACCGCAGGGCGATGACTGGGCCGCGGCGCCATCCGCCGCCGGCCCGATACCCGCTGCGGGCCCGCCGTTGGCGGCGACCGTGGGGGCGGCTTGCGTATTGTCCGCGAGCGCGGGGGCGATCGTCACCGTGAGCGGCGCGCTGCGTGCGGTTTCGTAATGCTGCGTGGTGGGGTCGAAATAGCTGAACGATAACCCGGGCAGCGTTTGCGTGCCGGGTTCGGCCGCAACCAAGGGTTGTTCGAAGGTCTTCTCGCCCTTGTAACCGATGGCATCGCCGGCCGTGAAGGTGGACTTCGGCGGGTAGGTCTTCCAGCGCTCGAGATGCTCGAGCATGGCGCTGTCGACGCGATCGAAATTGCCCGCCCCGGTCACCTTCAGGCGCAGCGTCAGCGGATCGCCGGCAGCGGCCTTCGTGGCGGACAGGTCGGTCGTTATCTTGAAGTCGCCCACCGCGCCGCTGAAATCGGCGGGCCGTCCTGCCGTGGGCAATTCGAGCACGGTCAGATCGGCCGGCGGACTCGCCACGGTGATTTCCTTGGAAACCGTGGCGCCGAAGAAGTTTTGCAGGAACGGATCACCCAGCAGATCGTCGATCTTGGAGTCTTTCGGCGGCCGCGTGCGGACCCTGACGGTGAGCGGCGTCTCGACGGACAAGCTGAACACGCCCGGCTTCACCGGCGCCAGCACGCTGTGCCAGGTCACCACCGTGAACGGTTGGCCGTCGATGAGCTTTTCGACGCGTTCCGGTTTGTGAGACAGATTATTGAGCGTGAACTGGCTGCCCTTGAGCGTCGGCAAACCGTTCAGCGAGCTGACGAACCCTGCGCGCATGCCGACTTCGATGTCGACCGGGATGCTCTCGCCCACGTACACCTGGCGCTTC
>CAZZXZ010000077.1:0-3191 GCA_964658135.1 uncultured Acetobacteraceae bacterium
GCAAGTTCGAATCTTGTCGCCCCGACCAATTCTTACATTCGGTTTTTAGGTGCCGTGCCGGGCCGGGCCGGGCCGAGTTATCCACCGTGAATCTTGCGCATGAGTCCGCCAACATTCGTGTGATGTAAAACCGCCGCGAGGAGCGCCAGAGTAATCGCCAAGGCGACGCAATACTTCAGCAATGTCCTCATGCCGATCGCTCCTATTGTTGGGTCAGCTCTTCACGGATGGTCGTCTTCGACGCCTTGCGCGCCTGATATCCGCTGGCCAACGGCGCGCAGACGAGAACGATGGCCAGCCATATAGGCATGGCCGTTGCCGATACGACCACACCCTGCCAGGGACCCAGCATTGGCTCGCCGACGAGGCTTGCGATGAGCACGGTGACCGGGACGGATAAGGCGGCTGCGGCAACGACGCTCGAGATTGCGATCGATACGCCTTCATACACGACGATACGGAGTACCGCAGCGTCGCTTGCCCCAATCGCGCGCAAGACGGCGAACTCCCGGCGCCGTTCGAGCACGCTGGTCATCATCGCCGACGCGAGTCCGAAGATGCCCACCAATGCCATCAATACCGACATCACGAGCAGAATGAAGATCAGGATGTAAAGATGTCCGGCCAGAGCTTTGCCGAGTTGGCTTCGCGATGTGGTCCCCGCGACCGTTATGCCACCCATCCCGAGGGAACGCTCGACCGCCTCCATCGTTTTGATTTCAGAAGCTTCGCTCTTGTCGTCGAGGTCGAGGCGCAGGCCCCCGGTGAAACCGGCCTGTCCGAACTTCCGTGCATACTCTTGCGACGAGATGTAAATCGTCGCGCCCGCGAGGTGCTCCCGCACGATGCCGGTCAAGCGCAAACTCGCGGGTCGCCCTCGTACCGTCATGTTCAAGACGTCGCCGATCGTGGCGCCGGGAAAGAGCGAGCGGGCTTGATCGTTGATGACCGCTGCAGACGCATCGGCTGTCGTCAGCCAATGTCCGTCGATCAGATCGGGGTCGACGAACGCACTGTTTACCGGCAGCGCTTGCAGACTCAGTCTTCCATGTTCGCCGTCGGGAAATGTCCGCGTGATCGTGAGGCCGTCGCCGCGGCGCGCAGCCGCCGTGGCATCGTCGAATACTTCCATGTGCCGAACCCCGGCAACACCGCTCAGCGTCGCGATCAGGGCGGCTACGGGTTGTGGCTGTCGGAATTGGATTTCGATGTCGTAGTGGCGCTCTGCTTGGGCGGCAATCAGACTGCGGTTCCATGCCGCCATCACGTTGAGGCTGGTTATAAACAACGCCCCGCCCATCGTCAGAAGTCCAACCGTCAGCGCCAGTCGTGCCTTCCGACGCACAATGTTCCGTAGCGCAAACGTCAGTAGGGGAACGCCTGGAAACAGGGTGGACGCTGAACGCTCAGAGGTGGGCGCTCGATACTCGAGGTTAGGTGCCGATATCACCGCACCGAAATCCGACAGGCATTCGCGGACCGTCCGACGTGTCGCACTCGTGATCGGAATGAGTGCAAAAATGAGGGGCAGGGCAGGGCAGCCCACGAATAGCACCGGATACATCCAGGCGGGAGCTGAAAGGCTCGACAAGTCGATATTTTGGTTGTGCGCGACGAAGTTCGCCATCGCGCGTCCCCCATAGATGCCGGCCGGTAAACCGATCGCGACCGCCAGCAACCCTATCCCTGCGATCAAAGTCAAATAAAGGGCCATGATCTGACGGGTCGAAGCCCCGATCGCCTTCATGATTCCAATCTGGCGAATTTGCGGTGACAACAGGTTCGCCGTGAGCATCGCGGACAGAAGGGCACTCAGTAGGAGCGTCAATACGCTGAACGCCAGCAGCATGCGTACGATATTGCTCATCACACGCCAGTGCGGATGATGACGCGGAGGGATGCGGATTTCGCCGACGCCGTACCCCGCGTGTTTCAACCAGTGTGCCGCAGCGATGACGGACTGTTCGGTCGCTTGCTCGTTGTCGGACGGATTCACGGCCACCGCGAGACTGTGCAGGGCCACATTTTCGCCTAGTAGTTGCAAGGTGGCCCGCGTGACATACCCGTACACCACTTGCTGTTGCGGGGCCGGGGCGACACTCGGATCGTGCACCACGCCGGTAACCAATATGGTGCGCGGTGGTCCGTTGGCGGTCCTTACCGTGATTTCCTGAGCCACCGAAGCGCCCGCAAGCGTCATCGCGGTTCGCTCGATGACGACTTCTCCCACTCGGTCCGGCCAGCGCCCTCGCTGCAGCGTCACGGCGTTGAGCCGTTGGTCGGAGAAGTTCGGCACGACGAACAACAACAGCGTAAGCCATTGCCGGGGGTGCACCTCGATGCGACCCCACACGCTACCGCCGGCGTCGGCCCAAGCGATGCCGGCCAGCCGCCTGACCCCTGCCACGGCGGCGTCATCGAGATCGTCGACGTCGAGTAGCGCCGCGGGTGGGCTCGCAGCCAAATAATCCTTGTCGATTTCCCGGCTTAGCACGGCATAGGCAGTGGCAATCGCCGCAACGGCGAAGACACCCATCGCAATCGCGATCAGCATCATGAAGAGTCGGCCCTGATTCTCGACGATATCGCCGCCGACCTTTTTCCATCTAGGCGTCACGGTTTTGCGCCACGGTGCCATCCGTCAAGGTGATCGATCGAGCAAAGTACCGAGCGAGGTCACGCTCGTGAGTGACCATGACCACGGTCTTACCGGCGTTCACGAGACGGGCAAAAAATGCCATTACCTGCTCGCCGGTTTGCGAGTCGAGGTTTCCCGTCGGTTCGTCCGCGACCACGAGTGCGGGATCGTTCGCCAGCGCTCTGGCGATCGCGGCGCGCTGCTGTTGACCGCCGGAGAGCGCAGTCGGCGATTTATCAGCCTGATCGGCGATTCCCATATCCGACAACAGATGCAGCGCGCGTGCTCGACGCTCGCGAGGTTCGAACGCATTGCAAAAGTCCATGGGCAGCATGACGTTTTCGGCGACCGTCAGCGTCGGCAGCAGTTGAAAGAACTGGAAGACTATGCCGATTGATTTTCCGCGCCAGCGCGCAAGCTGTTGTTGGTTGAGCTCATGAACGGGAGTCGACCCGATCCGGATCGAACCCGTCGTCGGCGAGTCGATACCCGTGAGCAAATTGATGAGCGTGGTCTTGCCGCTTCCCGATTTGCCGATGATGGCTACGAACTC
>CAZZXZ010000077.1:3291-17018 GCA_964658135.1 uncultured Acetobacteraceae bacterium
CGGAGCGTTGACGGGGCGAGCGGAGTGAGACCGAGGTGAGCGGGATCGCTCGAGTAACGGCGTCATCGCCCCATCAGGCTGAACAGACCGGCGGCGTAGCGCCGGCTCATTCGCACCAGTTTTCCGGATCGCAGGCGGATCTCGAAATCGCCTTTGAAAAGTGGTGTGAGCGAATCGATTTCGCTGAGGTTCACTGCAACCGACTTATGTACCCGAACGAAGCGTCGTTCACCGAGCTGTGCCAAAAGATCGTGTAAGGTTCTGCGTAGGACGAAGCATTGGCCTGACGTGTACACATGCACGTAATTATCGTCGGCCTCGAGCGAATGAACGCTCGTGCTTTCGATCATACGCAAGCCGTCAGCGGTGGGGACGAGCAGACGATCACTGACGCCCGTTTGGGCTCGTACCGAGGAGACCTGGGCCGCTCGTGAGCCGCCCCCTGCCAGTCGATCCCGCACACGATCCAGGGTGCGCCCGAAGCGCTCGCGGTCGTAGGGTTTGAGCAGGTAATCCACGGCGTTCAATTCGAAGGCGGTCAACGCGTGCGTGTCGTACGCGGTGACGAAGACGAGGAGTGGCGCGAGAGCAGGTTCGAGTTGCGCGGCCAGTTCGAGGCCGCTCAGCCCCGGCATCTGCACGTCGAGAAAGATGACGTCGGTGGCTCGCTCCGCGAGCCCTTCTGCGGCGCTCAACCCATCACCGAATTCTCCGATGATGCGGAAATCCCGGCTTTCGCTCAGCCAGATGCGGAGTTTTTCGCGGGCTGGGGCTTCATCGTCCACGATGAACGTCCTGATCATGTGTCGACGTGCAATGGCAAGGAAATCGAAACCTCGACACCGGATCTCACGCCATTGGCGATTTGGAGCACAGCTTCCGGCCCATACAGGACCTGCAGGCGCTCTCGGCAGTTGGCGATGCCAACGCCTTCCCGCCAGCCCGCCGCCAACACGGGTCCCGAATTGCGAATCTTGATGTTCAGTCGGTTGGTATCGCGGGTTGCCGACAGCATGATCCGTTCGAATCCTGTGGTCCGCTCGATCCCATGCTTGAAGGCATTTTCGAGCAGCGGTTGCAGGAGCATAGCCGGAATTGGAAGGTGGACGGTATCGTCGGCCACCTGCCAGGTCGTGACGATGCGGCCCGCAAATCGTTCCTCCATGATGTCCGTGTAGAGCCGCAATAATCGAATCTCTTCCTCGAGCGGCACGGTGTTGGTGTCGCCGGCACCGAGACTCGCCCGCAACAGCTCCCCCAGTCGTGCCAACACCCGGTCGGCGCGCGCTATATCGGTTTGCATGAGCGCGGACACCGTGTTGAGCGTATTGAACAAGAAGTGTGGCCGAAGCTGGGCTTGCAGTCGGGCGAGCTGCGACTCGACCAAGGCTTGCTGGGTACGTGCGAGCTGCATGCTTTGTTCCCGCGATCGCAACAACGACAGCGTGCCGTAGACCAGTCCAAGCCAGAGGCAATAAAAGAGCGTCACCTTGATCAATTCATAGAAAAGTCGACCATGAAAGCCGGCATCGACTCCGGACACTGTTTTCAAAAAAAAGCGCAATGCATTGGCGATCACGACGTAGGCGAGCGCAAGGAGCGGAAGTTGTCCTAGGTGATGGAAAAACCACGGTCTTGGCGGTTCGACGGGCGGTTCGTGATAGCGGTCCGATCTCAATTGAATGATCAGCCATACAACCATCGGGCAGGTTGGAATCGCCGTAAGAACGATGGGCTGCCAGAGGGGAATCGCCGGGTCATGCAGGAAACGCGCGGCGATCTCGACCAGCGATGTGAGGATCCACAGAAATGCCCAAAGAGTTGCCAGCGGAACCAGCGGGGTGACCTGTTCCGAAGACGCTCCGGTTGCGCCATCCTGTACTTTGGGAAGTAACATGCCGGCCAAGTGTATGGCGATCGGAATGAGTGGCAACGACTATGGGGTGACCGGGATTCGAGTCGCCGAGGCCGCCGGTACTCTGTGTCTCGGGCTTACCTACGCTATAATTTGTCAAATAGCAGTCTATGGCCAAGCAGCGGATGGCTACGGGCATTGGCAATCGATGGTTCCAGATCCAATCTGAACGGAGCTTAATATTTCAGTTTCAAGCGTGCGCTTCGAGAAAGCGCTGCGGTCTTTCCAGACCGGGGGCTTCACGGACGAGGACGTGTGTAGCGAGGCGGAACGTCAGCTGGCGGCCGGCGCATCGCCGGCTGAATTGATGACTATCCTTCAGCATCAGCATGACATCGAAGCGTTACCGGAGGAGGTTTACGACTCCCTGGCGCAAGTCATCGCGTCGGCGCAATCCGCGCCATCGGCACCGTCTGCGCCGTTGGCACAGGCCGTGCCGATCCGGCCGACCGAGACGGGGGCGAAACCGCCTTTTTCGGATGATTTTACCGTCGGCGACAGCGAACCTTTGGCCCGAAGAGCCAACGTGCAGCGCAAAGTGGTGCCGGAGCCCTTGCTGGAATTGCGGCCGGTGTTCGGTGGTATTCATTGGAATAGGTCCGCCATCGCATGCGCCGTCCTGCTGGTGGTGCTCGTCGCCGGTCTGTTTTTGTACGGTCGCCACGCAGCGCAGACGCCATCCGTACGAAGCGCGGCGGGTGCCAGCCCGGCTCCGGCGGCCGCAAGCCGTGCGCCGGCGGCGGTCATGGTGCGCGATTTGCCGCTCGGACGATTCAAGCAGGGCACGGCGACGGCCGATCCGCGTGGCTTGGCGGTGGAGCGGCCGCAACATATCGTCCTGATTCGAACCGCCATCGGCATGGCGACGAACGACGTGACGGTCGGAGATTTTGCAGCCTTCGTCGCCGCAACGGGACGGAACATGCAGGGCTGCGACGTTTACGACGGCAAGTGGACGCATCGGGTAGACGCCAGTTGGAAAAATCCGGGCTTTTCTCAGGGTGAGCGCAGTCCGGTGACCTGCGTTTCTTGGAACGACGCGGTCGCCTACGCGAGCTGGCTGTCGACGACGGTGCATGTTCGTTACCGGTTACCGAGCGCATCTGAATGGGAATATGCCGCACGTGCCGGAAGCGAGGCCGCGCAGCCGTGGGGTTCAAACGAGAAGGGGGCTTGCGCGCAGGCCAATGTTGCCGACCAAAGTACGGCGCGTGCCTATCCGGGAACTCCGGTTTTTGCTTGCGATGACCATTTTCCCAACACGTCGCCGATCGAGTCTTTCAATCCGAACGCCTTCGGCTTGCGCGATATGCTGGGGAATGTGTCGCAATGGACTCAAGACTGTTGGCACGACAGCTATGTTAAAGCGCCAATCGACGGGTCGGCGCGTGTGGACGGCGATTGCGGGGAACGTGAATTGCGCGGCAGCTCATGGATCGGCGCCCAGGCTGTTACGGGGTTTGCGCATCGAAGTCACTCCCCGGTTGACTATCGCTCCAGCGGCATCGGCTTTCGGCTGGTGAAAGGCTGATTTCGTCGGTGTCTTGGCATTCTTAGCCCGCAGGGCGGCCATAGGCGGCGACCATCGATAATAAATTGTCTCGCGTGGCGCTTAAACCGCATCCAAGCGTGGAAAAAGCACGAAGCCCTAAAAGCGTCTTGCATGGCGCGATCCTGCTTTACCAACAAATACTCTTGGGGAATTGAATGGATAACCGATTACCGAATCGAGCGTTGCTGCTCGGTGCCGCCCTGTTGCCGTTGTACGCGGCCGCATCGAGCCACCGTGAAGCACCGAACATCGCCGGCATGCCTCGCGTCGATGCCAGCGACTTCTACTTGTTTCGCAGCTACGAGCCCGGCCGTAGCAACTATGTCACTTTGATTGCAAATTACGTTCCGTTGCAAGATCCGGCCGGCGGCCCGAATTTCTACAATCTGGATCCGAATGCTCAGTATCAAATTCGGATCGACAACAACGGCGACACGCTCACCGATTTGAGCTTCACTTTCAATTTTTCGACGAAAACCAAGAACCTCACCGTGCCCTCCGGCGGCAAGGCGATTGCGGTGCCGTTGGTTAATATCGGTGCGATTACGGCCGCCGGCGCCAATTTGAACGTGTCGCAAAGCTATACGATTACCGTCTCCAACCAGGGTCACTCCGGGTTGGCGGAAAACGTCACCAGCGGTGGTACCACTTTCCAGAAGCCGGCCGACAATATCGGTAACAAGTCGATCCCGGATTACGAGTCCTATGTTTCCAGCTTCATTTACGAAGTCAGCATTCCGGGCTGCGCCACCCCGGGCCGCGTCTTCGTAGGTCAACGCAAGGAAGGGTTCGTTGTCAACTTGGGCGAGGTATTCGATCTCGTCAATTTGAACCCGATCGGCCCCCGCGGCGGTCAGCCCAATACCTTGTTCGACAAGAACGTCACGTCGATCGCATTGGAGCTGCCCATCAGCTGCGTGACGACCAAGGCCGATCCCGTGATCGGTGCCTACACGGTTGCCAGCGTGAAAAACCCGACGATTTCCACCTCGGATCCTCAGGAATGGTTGCAGGTCTCTCGATTGGGAATGCCTTTGGTGAACGAACTCGTCATCGGCCTGCCCGATAAGGACAAATTCAACGGCAGCAGCCCCAATCATGACGGTCAGTTCTTAAACTACGTGACCAACCCGTCGGTTCCGGTGTTGTTGAACGCGTTGTTCGGCAATGCGGCGATCGTGCCGGGTACGCCGCGCAATGATTTGGTCGCGGCCTACCTGACCGGCGTCAAGGGCATCAATCAGCCTGTGAAGGTAACCCCTGGCGAGATGGTGCGGCTCAATACTTCCACGCCGGTGACTCCGGTGGCCATGCAGAACGATCTGGGCGTTCTCGGCGGTGACTTGGCGGGATTTCCGAACGGACGACGTCCCTATGACGATGTGGTGGACGTGACCTTGCGGGTTGCCGAAGGGGCCTTATGCGGAGCGATCGGCGATTGCGGCACGGAAAAGACGGATCCGAACCATGGCAATCCGTATACCGACGGCGCCCGTGCCGCAGGTCCTGATGCGGCGCATTTGACCGTCACGGGAGCCATCAAATCCTCGGATACCTATCTGACGACGTTCCCGTATCTCAACTATCCGATTCCGGGATCACCGAACGGGCCGAATGGTCTGCCGGGTGCCACGGGCCTTACGCCATAGATTGAGATGTCGAGGTAGCCACGGGGCTGGCCGGCCGCCATTCGCGAGAATGTCGGCCGGCTTTTTCTCACATAAGTGAAAATATCGCCTTACTTGGTGACTATGACCTGCAACGTGCGGCTAGAAGTATCGCTGCCATTTTCGCACTTCAACGTCAGAGCATAAGTTTTTGCCGAACTGAAGTTTACGAAGCGGATGCCGTTCAAGCCAATCGCACCGGACCAGTCTCCACTCGCGTAACACACTTTGGCATCCCTGGCGGACCATGTGAGCTTCGTGCTGCCGCCTTCGCGAAAGGTGGCTGGACTCGCCTGCAACGTCGTCTGCACGGTCGGAGTCTGCTGGCGGACGATTTGCGTCTTCTCCGAGTTGATCGCGTAATCGAGCATGACCGTGCTGTTGCCGTAGATCCGGGGGAGCGGTAAGTCCGGGCCTCCCCACCGCGTGATCGAGACCTTTACGTTGGAGAGAATGAGGTTCTGGTTGGATTGCTCGGTTGCGTTGCCGATGGGCAGGATACTCGAGGTGTCCGCGATGTCCGTCAAGGTGATGTTCTCGAATTTGACATTCTTGTACGGTTCGCTGGGGAACCGCCACCCGGGATAAATGTTGTTGGTGAACGCCGAATTGAACGTGGCTTGGACATTCGATACGGTGAGGTTGACGGACGGAAGAACATCCAGAAAGCCGTCCGGACGAGTGGATTTATACGTATCGACCGTGCAGTCGGTGCAGGCGATTTTCAGAGACAACGCATAGCCGCTGATGGAATCCGAGCCGCCCTTGTCGCGAGCCGTGCCGACACGCGGGCCGGAGTCGACCACATCGGTGATGTGGATGTTGTTATTGACCAAGAGCGCGTCCTGGGCAGTCGAGTTGCTGAAGTAAAAGAGATGTGGCGGTGCAAACCATTTATTTTTGCCGCCGACGTTTTTTCCATTGGCGTCCTGTAGGTCGCCGTATCGATTAGATTCGACGTCTTGAATCACGACTTCATACGCATTGCCAACCCAGCCCATGTAGGTGCCGTCGAGAACGATGTTGGAAAAAGTTAGATCATGAGGCATTGCGAAATATTTGCTGGTCAAAGGTAGATTGGTTTTGAGACTCTGGTTGTTCTTATAGTTCGTGTTCATCGAAAATACGACCGGGATGAAGTGGTCATCGCCGACATTGGTAGGGACGGCAACGTGCATGCCGGTGACGTGAACGTTCGATGTATCACCGGTAAAGAAGAAGATCGCGCACGCATTGGTCGATCCGCTCCACTTGGAATTGACCCCCTGCTTCGGGTCGAAAGCGATGCCGCGGTTGGCGCTGAGCCATGCCGTCAGCGGCACATCGTTGAAGGCATTGCCCGCAAGCCCTTTTTCCGCCTTACCGTTTTGTTTATAACCGCTGTCGACGATGTCGACGGGTAGGCTCGCGTCAAATTCGACGTTCCAAGAAGTCAGCGTGATGTCGGTCGAGTTGGCAATGACGAACGCCGGAATGAATTGGTTGTCGACGATGAATTTACCGGCCCCGCTGAATTCCACGGTGGTCCCGTCGTCGATGAAAATCACACGCTCGATATCGGTACCGATTTTCAGCCGCACCGGGCAGTCCACCATCAAGGTAAAGGCAGATTTCCTGGCCGCGGCGAAGGCTTTTGCTACTCCCGCGGAGTCATCGCTGGTGCCGCTGCAAGACACCCAGCTGCGAATGGATTTTGTCGTGACGGAATTGGCGGCTACCCCCGTTGCCGGGGCGCTGAGAAAAATGAGTGTGGTCAAAAGAACTGTGACGGCAACAACAAGCGTTGAAGAAAAAGACGGGGGAAAAAGTTTCATCGGGCCTTGAGGGTGAGTTAACGAAGTCGACGTTATGTCGAACGCGACCGACAGTACGGTACGGATTCGGTAGGGATCAACTGTTTGCGATTGGCGACAAAGCCGGTTTCCGGCGCTGTTTTTGGCGTTGGTTCGGCGCTGTTTTTGCCCGCCATGGTTGTCGAGTGAGGGCAGGTCGGAGGCGGCGATGTACGGCGAGGGTCATCGAGCCGGGCGTGCTGGAGATGACAATTGCCGGAAGAAAATTGGCAATACGTCGCAGATTAGTTTCGATGTGAGCTAATCCGGCATTGATTTTCTCATCGGCGGCATGTTCCCGGTGCATACTTCGACCGCGTGAAAAAGATAGGCAAAATCATAGTTTTTTCGTTGATTGTCCTGGGTGGCGTCGAGCTGCTTTCTTCGTATTTTTTGTACCGCTATTACTCGGCGGACGCGAAGGCATTGCTACCCTCGGGATCGGCCGCCGTCGCCGTGGTCGACCGGATGTTGATAAGGATTCGGGGTAGAAAACGCGTCGTGCAGATGTCGGTCGATCATGGACCCTTGTTTCATTCCGATCCGGTGTTGGGGTTTGCGATTTATCCGGGCACGTTTCAAGTGACTGAGCGCTTCGATAATCAATCGCAAAGATTTCATTTGGGCATCGATCGACAGTCAAACCGCGTCACGGGTTATGCTGTCGAGCATCCAATCAGGCGCATCATTTTCGCCGGCGATTCCATCATATTTGGTTGGGGCGTAGACGATGAGTTCACGTTCCCCTGGCTGCTGCAGACGCGATTGCCGAATTACGACGTCGTCAATGCATCGCTCACCAGTTACTCGACCATCCAAACGTTGCTGCGGTTGCGTCAGATGGAGCCCAAGGTCAACTCGGAGGATATCGTCGTACTGGCCTATCATCCGATGACCAATCAGTTCAACGTGGCGACGGACGACACATTGCATGCAATGGATATTGGTTATGAATTGCAGCTTGGCGTGGCGGGCGATATGGCGCGGATGGAAATTCCGTTCGGCGCGCTCGATTCCGACGGCGCATTGAACATCCGTCGCGTGCCGTTCACGTGCTTGCGCGATGTGACCGTGTCGGTCGAATGCCGGCGCGACGTGAGCGATGCCACCGCGGTCAAAGTGACGGAACTCGCATTCGACGAGATCTTTGCCCTACATGCCGGCCACGTGGTCGTATTGTTCACCAACGGCGACGACTCGGATCCCGTGATCGCTCACCTCAGGGCCTCGGGAGCCGCCATCGTCGATGTTCGCCCCTCACCCGGTGATCCCGAGGCCAACGATGCCATGCCCATCGATTCGCATGGCGGACCGCCCTGGCATCACTGGATGTACGCCAAGTTGTTGGCCGGATTGCAGCATGAGCACTTGGTAGATTGACTTTATTACCGAGCCCAGGGTCCGTACCATTGCGGTCTCGGATGGGCAAGTGCATGCATAGTGGCCTCATAAATGCCACTATGCGGCGCAGGACCCCGTGCAGCGAATACTGTCAAGGACGTTACAAATGTTGGAATTGAATGTCGAATGACGGTTTTGGTATGTTTAATGCATCAGCTCGAGCTGCCGTTGGCTCCTCTGTAGCTATGATGCGGTTCGGATAACTGATGCGGATACTTATTTACAGCGCGAATTTCGCCCCCGAACCCACGGGAATAGGCAAATATTCCGGCGAAATGGCCGAGTGGCTGGCCCAACATGGCCATTCGGTCCGAGTCGTGGCCGCACCTCCCTATTATCCCGGTTGGAAAATCGAGCCCGGATATCAATGGCCCCCCTATCGCCGGGAACAATGGCGGGGCGTCGATGTGTTTCGTGCCCCGCTCTGGGTGCCTAAAGCACCGGGTGGGGTGGCTCGGCTTTTGCATCTGTTGTCGTTTGCCATCACGTCATTTCCGTTGGTGGTGCGGCAGGCTTTTTGGCGGCCGGATACGGTAGTGACGGTGGCCCCTTATTTCGTCTGTGCGCCCACCGGCTTGCTCACAGCCAAGCTCTGCGGCGCCAGGAGCTGGCTGCACATTCAAGATTTCGAGATCGATCTGGCCTTTCAAATGGGCTTATTGAAAGGCAATCTTTTAAAACGTCTGGTCTTGCGGATGGAACGTTGGTTGTTGTTGCGCTTCGACAGCGTGTCGTCCATCTCGAGTCGCATGGTGGAACAACTGCTGGTCAAAGGGGTCGAGCCGAAACGCACCCGTTATTTTCCGAACTGGGTGGACATCTCGCACGTTCGACCGTCCTTGAATGGTGCTTCCTACCGCGCGGAACTCGGAATCGACACAGAGATGTTGGTGGTGCTGTTCTCGGGTTCTTTGGGCGGCAAACAGGGTTTGATGGTGATTCCGGAGGCCGCTCGACGGCTGGCGGGCCGCACCGACATCGTGTTCGTGATCTGCGGCGACGGAGTCGTCAAGCCTGAACTGGAAGCGGCGAGTGTCGATCTGGTCAACGTGCGATTTCTGCCGCTGCAACCTTTCGAACGTCTGGGCGAGCTGCTGAGCATGGGCGATATCCATCTGTTGCCGCAAAGTCCGGGCGCCGCGGACTTGGTGCTGCCATCGAAGTTGTCCGGTATGTTGGCGAGCGGGCGTCCCGTGATCGCGGCCTGTCGCTCCGGTACGGAAATCGACGCGGTCGTATCGTCATGCGGGTTGGTCATTCCCGCCGAGGACAGTCAAGCGTTGGCCGACGCGATTTGCAAGTTGGTCGACGAGACCGAGTTGCGCCTCGAACTCGGTCGCCGCGCCCGTCTGTTCGCCGAAGCTCATTTCGAGAGGGATGCGATTTTGGAGCGTATGTTCGGCTCCGTGGAGAGCGACGTTCCAAGCGGCGCGGATGATGCGATCGCGTGAAACTCTTCACATAACAGAATTTAAACAGTCGAAAGCGTCGCGAAATTGCTTTTGGGTGACCTAAGACGCGCATGTCTTGAAGCAATTCGATTAGGATGCACTGTATATCGGCAGTCAAGTATCAATATTTTGCGGGTGGAATTTGTCAATAACATTCATGAGCATAGGGCGTCGTTCGAGCATGCGGATACTTTTGTCTGCGCTGTTGGTTTTCGGCCTCTTTCATAAGCCGGCCGTCGCGCTCGAGCAGTATTTGCTCGGCCCCGGCGATATCGTCAAGATCACCGTTTTCAAAAATCCCGATCTGACCTTGGATGCACGAGTGTCGGAGACGGGGACGATTGCCTACCCGCTCGTGGGGTCGGTTGCGCTCGGCGGGTTGACCTTGCCGGCCGCCGAACGAAAGATTTCGCAGATGCTCAAGGATGGCGGTTTTGTCCTGAATCCTCAGGTCAACATCTTGTTGGTCACGGCGGTGGGCAATCAGGTGGCGGTGCTCGGCGAAGTGAATAAACCGGGTCGTTATCCCATCGAGGGTGCCGGCGGTCGAGTCTCCGGTATGTTGGCCAGCGCCGGCGGGATTTCTCCCACCGGATCGGACGTCGTGATCCTTACCGGCGTGCGCAACGGCAAGCCGATCCGACGCGAGATCGATATCGTCAATCTCTCCTCGGGCGGCGGTTCGGCCGACGATGTGGAATTAGTCGGCGGCGACACCTTGTTCGTCAATCGCGCGCCGGTTTTTTATATTTACGGGCAGGTCCAGCATCCCGGTGGTTTTCGGTTGGAAAAAGGCATGACCGTGATGCAGGCGCTGGCTTTGGGTGGGGGCGTCACCGGGAAAGGAACCACTCGGGGCGTCGTTTTGCACAGGCGCGATGCCAACGGAAAAGTAAAAGAAATCAGCGTGAAGCTTGACCAAGATGTCGTCGATCAGGATGTGATTTATGTCAAGGAAAGCCTGTTTTGATGTCTTGAGCCTGCGATTGGCTCGTTGTCGATTGGCAAATGGAAACTTATGACCTTTAATCAATTTTTGTCCGTGATTCGCGCTCGATGGGTTATCGCCGTAGGGGTTTTCGCGGCTGTCATCTTGATAGGGGCCATCTACACGCTGTTTTCGCCCAAGCTTTATACGGCGTCGGCTTCCGTGGTCGTCGACACCAAGGCGGATCCGGTGGCCGGCGTCGCGATTGCCGCGGAAATTTCGACCGGGTATATCGCCACACAGGTAGACATCATTTCGAGTGAACGCGTAGCTCAACTCGTGGCAAAAGAGCTCAAGTTCGACAAAGATCCCGAATGGCTGAGCGCTTGGCGCGGTAGTACCGGAGGAGTGGGCGACGCGACGGTGTGGATCGGCGCCAAACTACAGAAAACCCTCGCGGTCACTCCGTCGCGCGACAGCAGCGTCATCGATATCTCGGTGACGTGGACCGATCCGAAGCAGGCCGCGGTGCTCGCCAACGCGTTTGCGCAGGCCTACATCGACACCACCATCGAGCTGCGTGTGGACCCGGCCAAGCAGTACGCGGCCTGGTTCGCTGAACGTTCCGCTGCATTGCGTGCCGATTTGCAAGTGAAACAGAAACGCTTGGCGGATTTTCAAACGGCCAATGGCCTGGTCGCCACGGATGGGCGATTGGATATTGAAAATGCGCGTTTGGCAGAACTGTCCTCTCAATTGGTGACCATGCAGGCACTGCGCCAGGACAGCCAATCCCGTCAGCGGCAAACGGCCGCTGACAACGATTCGCTGCCGGAGGTTCTGCAGAGCCCGCTGATCGGCAATCTTAAATCCGATTTGTCTCGGGCCGAAGCCAAATTGCAGGATATCGGCACGACGCTCGGCAAGAATCATCCCGATTACCAGACCACCGCCGCGGAGATTTCGAGTCTGCGGCGTCGGATCGCCGAAGAGAGCGCCAAGGTCGCCGCCTCGCTGGGCAGCACCACGCAGATCAACCTGCGTCGTGAAAGCGATATCCGTGCCGCGCTCGAAGCGCAGAAAACCCAGATGCTGGAACTGACCAACAAGCACGATCAAGCGGCGGGTTTGTTGAACGACGTGACCACGGCCCAGCGTAATCTAGACCTGGTGTCGCAGCGCCTCGCGCAAACGAGCTTGGAGAGCCAGACGCAGCAGACGAATGTGGCCTTGCTGACCCCTGCGGTGGAGCCGTTGTTTCGATCGAGCCCGCGCTACTCAATTGACCTGCTCGTCTCAATTTTCGTTGGGGCCGTGTTAGGAATCGCGTCGGTCATGATCCGCGAGGCGACGGATCGGCGATTCCGCGAGGACGCCGAGCTGTCCCAGGTGCTCGGTGTACCCATCTTGGGTAAATTGCCGCATATGAAACTATCGTCCCGCGGCGTGCCTCAGCTTCGCGCGCCGTCCTTTTCTTAAGCGGAGCCCACTGGACTATGAGTAAGACGATGGAAAAACCCAGCGAACTTGTCTCGCCCACGCGGGATCGCAGCCGTGCGCTCGGCACGATTTTGATCGAACAAGGGCGGCTCAGTCCGAGCGACGCGGAAGAAATTCAACGTCATGCGAACGCGCACAGCCTGCGGTTCGGCGACGCCGCTCTGCAGCTCAAGCTACTCACGGTAGACGACATCGATTTCGCTCTGGCTCATCAATTCAACTACCCGATCCTCCCCCGCGGCGGCGATCATGGGGTCGCGGACGACGTCGTGGCGGCTTACGATCCGCAAAGCGAGACGGTCGAGCCGCTGCGTGCGTTGCGCAGCCAGCTCATGCTGCGTTGGCGCAACAACGTGAACAACAAGATCGTCGCGATTACCAGCCCGGGTCGCGGCGAGGGTCGCAGTTGGCTGGCAGCCAACTTGGCGACGGTGTTCGCGCAGATCGGCGAACGCACCTTGTTGATCGACGCGGACATGCGTCATCCCCGCCAGCATGAGTTGTTCAATCTTGCCAACACGGTAGGGCTGTCGGCGTTGTTGACGGGTCGAGCGGGGAAGGAGATCGTGTGCCGAGTACACTCGCAGCTCCGTTTATTCGTGTTGCCGGCGGGAATTCTTCCACCGAATCCCCAAGAGCTCCTCTGCCGTCCGGTGTTCGAACTCGTGCTCGAGCGCTTCGCGGAACAATTCGACGTCATCGTCATCGATACGCCGTGTGCCACCGAGAGCGCCGATGCGCAGATGGTGGCGAAGTTGGCGGGTGCCGCCATTTTGGTGGCCCGCCGCAATAAAACGCTGCACTCCCAGTTGACATCCACGGTGCACAATCTGGCTCAAACGGGCGTCAATGTCATCGGCAGCGTCATCAACGAGTACTGATTAGCATCGTGTTGCCGCGTGAGCCGTGAGTAGCGGCGATCTTTCGATACTGTACTTGGGCGTACGCAAAGGAACCTCCCTGGACCGCGCCAATGCGCTGCATAGGCTGGGTCACCACGTCGAGCACGTCGATTTACGCGCTCTCATGCCGCGCTCGCCGTGGATCTATCGCATCACATGGAAATTAGGCGGGCATTGGCTGAGCCCTTTGATTCTGCGCAAGCTGCCGACGGTGCTGAACGCCAAACATTACGATGTATGTTTCGTCGACAGTGGCGAGTGGGTGCCTCCCAGTGTCATCAAATTCTTGCGTCGTTACACCTCGAAGATCGTCAACTACAACATCGACGATCCTCTGGGACGACGTGATTTCGCGCGATTCACGGCATATCGTCGAAGTTTGCCGCTGTACGATCTGTGTGCCGTAGTGCGCTCCGAAAATGTCGCTGAGGTCACCCGCCTGGGCGCCAAGCGCGTGATACGGATTTACCGTTCGGCGGATGAGATCAACCACGCCCCGCGCGTGATGAGTTCGGAGGCGCATGAGCGCTGGAAATCAGAAGTCTTGTTTTTGGGCACGTGGTTTCCAGAGCGAGGCCC